>NZ_BAAGZJ010000070.1:0-41386 GCF_054778635.1 Nocardiopsis nanhaiensis | reverse complement strand
TGAGAGCGAGAAGCGGGAGGCGTTCGGCGAGTGGTTGCACGAGTACAATCACCACCGGTTCCATACCGCCGTTGGCGGTCCTCCCGCTTCCCGCGTACCTAACCTCTCTGGTCAGTACACCTAGGGCGCGAAGGCCAGGAAACAGGCGGTGAAGCCGTGTACGTGGTTCACACCGGCAACCGGGCCGATCTCCCCCGCGGCGAAGAAGCCCGCCACCGGGGCCGCGCCGAGGATACGGCGGACCGCGAGGACGTCGTGGTCGGCCTGGGGGAACAGCGTCTCCCCCCGGCCGTTGCAGGAGAAGAGCAGGCCCGCTCCCACGGCGGTCTCGGCACCGAAGTCGGTGAGCCGACGGGCCAGGTCCTCGTCCGCCGTGCCCGCGTCACGGACCTGGAAACGCACGGTCTGGCCGACCTCGACCATGTCGCCGATGGTGAGCGCCCCCAGTTCTGGATCGGCGCCGTGCAGGGTCCGGATGAGGAAGTCGCCCTGCTCGTGGCGCTCGGCGTACTCGTCCAAGGCGATGCCGATGTGGAGCCCTCGCGCGGCCAGTTCGCGGTCCTCGTCGGAGAGCTCGTCGACCAGCTGCTCGAGTTTCTCGTAGGCGTTCCCGCCCGCCAGTTCCAGCACGAGGTTGCCCTCGGCCTTGGTGATGGTCATGCTCGGCCCCACGGGACGGCAGCCCTGGCTCACGACCGTGCCCAGGACCCCGTCACCCCCGATCAGGACCCCGATGGCCCCGTTGGGCGCCACCTCGCCGTCACAGAAGAGCCGCACGGAGTCCTCACCCCGTATCCCGTCGGCCATCCCGCCGACCAGCGGCAACCCGCCGAGGGCCTCGGTGGTCTCGCGGACGAAGGCCTGGGTGGGGAACTCGTAGGGGTTGGTCAGCAGGATGCCCGCCCGGTCACGCGGGGTCGGCTCACGCATGCCGACCACCGCCAGATGGTCGCCCTCCACCACCGTGTCCAGACGGAAGGGGGTCAACTCGACCCCGGGAAGCCGGGCGCCCCACACGCTGACCGCGCCCTGGCCCTCCACGCCGCGGCCGCCGCCGACCACACCGGTGGCGCTGCACCCCAGGGTGAGCGCCTCACCCGTCAGTTCCATGACCCGCTTGCCCGCGAGCGTGACCTCGTCCGGGTCCGACCCGCTGACGAAGAAGCAGACCAGGTCGGCCGGGCCGTCCATCTGCTCCAGGGCCTGCAGGACGGCTCGCTCGGCCGCGTTCACGAGGTCGGCCCCTGTCGTCAGAGCATCGCCGAACCTAGCCACCAGCTGCCACCCCCGCCTTCGTGGGAACCTTGCCGTCCCATTCTTCCATCCGTACTCCAGACAGGAGCTTTCCTCCTGCTGGCCACTCAAACGCCCGTAGCCCTACACTCCGAGTCGTGACCCCTTTTCCCCGTACGCGCGACGCGCTGCGCGAGTCCGGCCACGTCCTCCGATCCACGGCCGAGGAGGTTCGGGAGAACCTCTTGGCGCGGATGGGATCCGGGCGGGCCCGCTTCCCCGGGTTGCACGGTTTCGACGCCACCGTGCTGCCCCAGCTGGAGCGCGCCCTGCTCGCCGGACACGACCTGGTGCTGCTGGGTGAGCGCGGCCAGGGCAAGACACGGCTGATCCGCACGATCGCCGGGCTGCTCGACGAGTGGTCACCAGCCGTCGCGGGCTGCGCGGTCAACGACCACCCCTTCGCCCCTGTCTGCCCCACCTGTGCGCGCCGTTCGGAGGACGAGGACCTACCGGTGGTCTGGCGCCACCGGGACGACCGCTACGGGGAGAAGCTCGCCACGCCCGACACCGGCACCGCGGAGCTGGTCGGGGACGTGGACCCGGCCAAGCTCGCCGAAGGACGGTCCCTCGGCGACCCAGAGACCGTGCACTACGGCCTGCTCCCCCGGGCCAACCGGGGCGTGTTCTGTGTGAACGAGCTCCCCGACCTGCCCGCCCGCGCCCAGGTGGCGCTGTTCAACGTGCTGGAGGAGCGCGACCTCCAGGTACGCGGGTACACCCTGCGCCTTCCGCTGGACCTGCTGCTGGTGGCCAGCGCCAACCCTGAGGACTACACGAGCCGGGGCCGCATCGTCACCCCTCTCAAAGACCGCTTCGGCGCCCAGGTGCGCACCCACTACCCGCCCGAACTCGACGACGAGCTCGCCCTGATCAGGCAGGAGGCGGTCCTGCCCGCGGGCACGACCGTCCCCTCGCACCTGCTGGAGACCGTCGCCCGGTTCACCCGGCTCGTACGGGCCTCCAACAAGGTCGACCAGCGCTCGGGGGTGTCCGTGCGCTTCGCCGTGGCCGCGGCCGAGACCGTGGCCGCCTCGGCGCTGCGCCGTGCCGCACTGGCCGGGGAGGAGATCCCGGTCGCGCGCGTCTGCGACCTGGTGGGGGTGGCCGAACCCCTCCTGGGCAAGGTCGAGTTCGAGACCGGAGCGGCCGGGCGGGAGGGGTCCATCCTCGAGATCCTGCTGCGCCGGTCGGTCGCCGAGACCTTCCGGGACCGGCTCGGCGGGGCCGACCTGGAGGCGCTCACCGACCGGTTCTCCGGCGGCGGCACAGTGGAGACCGGCGACCTGGTGGGCGCCGCCGAACTGCTGCACCGGGTCGGTGCGGTCCCAGGGCTTTCCGGACTGATCGAACGGGCGGCGCCCGAGGCGGTCGACGGCCCTCCCACCCCGGGACTTGCCGCCGCGGTGGTCGAGTTCGCCTTGGAGGGCCTGTACCTGGAACGGCGCTTGGGCAAGGACGCTCTGCCGGACGGGGGTGTCTACCGCTTCTGATGTGGTTCCGGTACCGGGCGTACACGGGTGGCCCCGACCCGCTGGCGGATCCGCACGCGGACGCCGTGCCCGTCACTGAGCTCACGGAGGCGCCCGCCGGGACCTCGGGGACTGGCGGGACGTCCGGTACCGGCGGGTCCCACGGTACCGACGGGGACGTGGGGCTGTGGGCGCCCTCGGCGGCCGAGGACCACGGGCTGTCCCCGGGCGAACTGCGCCGGTTGGGCGAGGCGGCGTTGGGCGAGATCGAGGCGGCACGCAGGACCGCCCCAGGAGACCACTGGGGCGGCACCGGGGACGGAGGCGACCCCACCGGGGCGAGCGTGCCCCACGACGGCCTCGACCGGCCCCTGGACGCCGTCGCGACCCTGCGCGAGGCGGCGCTGCGCCGGGCCTCGGCCGGGTCGGGCTCCGACGACGCGTTCGGTGCGGCCGCGCTGCGGGCGGAGGACGTACGGTACGCGGAGACCGAACCCTCGGGGGCGGCCGCCGTGTGCCTGCTCGTGGACCTGTCCCACTCGATGGTGGCCCAACGCCTGCACGAGGCTGCGACCCGCACCGCGCTGGCACTGCACACCCTGGCGCGGACCCGCCACCCCGAGGACCGGGTGCTGGTGATCGGATTCGGTGACCGCGCCCGCGAGATGACCCCCGCGGACCTGGTCGAACACGACTGGCGGCCGGTCCCCGGCACCAACCTCCAGCACGCGCTGCTGCTGGCCAGGCGGTACCTGCGCCGCCACCGCGGGCTGCGGCCGGTGGTCCTGGCGGTCACCGACGGCGAACCCACCGCGCACCTGGACGAGGAGGGCGAGGCCCGGTTCTCCTGGCCGCCCCTGCCGCGCACGGCCGAGGTGACCGCCGCCGAACTCGACTCCGCGGTGGGTGAGGGCGCGGAGGTGACGTTCTTCCTGCTCGCGGAGGCACCCCGCTTCCAAGAGCTGCTGGCGGGCCGCCGGAGTGTGCGCGTGGTGGGCGCCGACGCCGAGGCTCTGGGGCCGCTGGTCGTCGAGCGCTACCTGCGGCGGCGGGACTGAGCGGCGGCAGGGCTCGGGCGGCGCCGGTTCCGGACAACGGCGGGCCGGGCGCTCAGCGCTCGAAGATGTTGACGTCCGAGGCCAACAGCATCAGTTCCTCCGGGGCGTCGCCGCCCGAGTAGAGGAGCTGGTGGCGGTTGGCGGGCATGAGCGTCTCAGTGAAGCGCAGCGGTCGCTCACCGTCGTAGGACACACGTTCCTGGACCAGGAGTGGGATGCCGGGGCCCAGACCGAACGAGTCGGCCTCGTCCTGCGAGGGCATCCGCGCACCCACGATGTCCCAGTTCCACCGCTCTCGGAAGCCGAGCTCGCGCATGGCCGCGCTGACACCGCCCTCCAGGTGGTCGGGGGACATGAGCGCCGTGTTCTTGGCGATGCTGAAGGGGAAGTAGGTGACTTGCGACTGCCAGAGGCTGTTGTCGACGAAGCGGTCCGAGGAGCGGATCACGACCAGGCCGCCGTGCGGGCCCTCCTCGTCGGAGTCGTGGCGCAGCCGCTTGGCCACTTTCGGCCGCATGGTGTCCAGGCTGACTTTGATCTTCTCGTCGCTGTTGGGGTAGCCGGCCATCTCGAGCCTGGGCTGGTAGCCCGCTTCGAAGCGCTCGGAGTCGGTGCCGCCGGAGATCGGCGTGGCCAAGTGGATGATCGGCTGGTGGTCGGCGACGTAGGCGCCCCGGCCGACCTGGATGACGATGCGGCCCTCGTCCTGGAGGATGCGCATCCCCAGGCGCGCGGTGGCACGCGAGACCCGGAGATCCCCGGCGAGCTCCTCCTCGCCCGGCAGTTTCTCGCCCGGCTGGTACTGGCCCTTGGCGAGTGCCTCGCGCAGGTAGTCGGCCACCACGGTCTTCTTCGTCGTACTCATGCGCTGTTTCAGTCCCGGTAGTAGGCCTGGAGGTTGCCGTGCTCGAACTGATAGCGGATGCTGTGCCCGGCATAGACAGTGTGCACCAAACGGATGGGCCGGTCCTCCGAGTAGTCGGTGCGGTTGACGTTCAGCACCGGCACCCCCGGCGGTAGTTCGAGTTGGGACGCCTCCTGCGGCGTGGGCATCCGGGTCTCCAGTTCGTCCACGTACCCGGCCTGGCGGTGGCCGTGCTCCATGAGCTCCACCAGCGCGCTCTCCACGTCCTCTGGCAGCATGAGCGGGGTCCCCTGGACCAGGTCCATCGGGTAGTACGCGGAGCTGATCGAACCCGAGCGCTCCCCGGAGAACCGGTGCATGCGCCGGACCACCGTCATGTCGCCCTCCGGTACCCGCAGTCGGCTGGCGATGTCCGGGGTGGCGCTGAGCAGCTGGAGCTCCTCCAGATTCAACCCGCTCATGTTGGATTCGTTGAGCCCGCCGGGGCCGCCCTTGCTACGGGTCGCGTAGAAGATCTCGGGGACCACGTCCTGCACGAAGTGCCCGCGCCCGGGCCTGCTGACGATCAGCCCTTGGTTGCGCAACATGCCCAGGGCCAAGCGGATCGTGTTGCGGGAGGCTTCGAACCGCTCCTCCAGCTGCTTTTCCGAGGGGAGCTGACCGCCCAGGGGCAGGCTGCGCTCGTGGATCTCCCGACTCAGCGCTCGAGCAATCTGTCGGTATCTGCTTTCCGCCCGCATAAGTCCGCCCTCGTGGGGGTAAAAGACCAACAAGCTAGCTTGTTGGTACAAGCTGAGTGGTTCACCAGCAAAACAGGTACAACCGGTTCCGTTGGACCCATCTTAGATGAAGGCCACCCTCAGTACATGGTGGATCTGCCGTTGAGACACCGAAAACGGAGAACATGAGACCCCGACGATCACCAGCGCCCCACCAGGAACAGCAGCACGAAAGAGCAAGGACCTAGTGAGACAGATTCCACCACCCCCTCGGTTCGCAAGGGGGCCGACCAAGACCTGACGGACACACCCCCGAGGAGAGCACGACATGGAGACCACGTTCATGATCCTCACGTTCGCCGGACTCGCCCTGATGGGCCTCGCGGCGGGGTTCTTCCTCGCCATCTCCATCGGCATCCGCCGACAGGACAACCGCGGCCGCTACCGCTCGCTGCGGGAGGACGACAACGACAGCGCTCTCTCCCACACCGGCCGACTCGTCTGCGGACTGCGCTTCCGCGCCGACGAGGACGACGACGGGCTCCCGGCGCAGGACCGCACGCCCACCGCGGCCTGATCCACCGGAACCGAAGACCCGCTCACCACGCAGTACACGCAACACAGTGGCAGTGCGCCGCGACGGGCCCGGCAACGAGGCCGGAAGACCCGCGCGGCCAGGGCACGCCAGCACGGAGACCCCGCGCTCACGGCGGATCGGCAGCACCGACCAGACGAACGCACACGGGGACTCCCCGGCACAGGCCCCATACCGCACGGGCTCCCTTTCGAAGGGCTCAGCCCTCCAGGGCTTGCAACAGGTCCGCGACCAGGTCGTCACCGGACTCGATACCCACGGAGATCCGTACCAGATCGGACGGAACCTCCAGCGCGGACCCGGCGGTGGACGCGTGCGTCATCCGCCCGGGGTGCTCGATGAGGGACTCCACCCCGCCCAAGGACTCGCCCAGGGTGAACACCTTGGTCCGCTCACACAGCTCGAGTGCCGCCTTCTCCCCGTCGCGCAGAGCGAAGGAGACCATCCCGCCGAAGGAACGCATCTGCCGCTCGGCGATCTTGTGCCCCGGGTGACCGTCCAGCCCGGGGTAGTAGACGCGCCGCACGGCGGGGTGCCCGGTCAACGCGGTCACGACGCGCTCGGCGTTCTCGCTGTGGCGGTCCATCCGCACCCCCAGAGTCTTGGCCCCGCGCAGGGTCAGCCAGGAGTCGAAGGGACCCGGAACGGCACCCATGGTGTTCTGGTGGAAGGCCAGCCGCTCGCCCAGCTCGGCGTCGGCCACGACCAGCGCTCCCCCGACCACGTCGGAGTGGCCGCCGACGTACTTGGTGGTGGAGTGCACGACCACGTCGGCGCCCAGCGTGAGCGGCTGCTGGAGGTAGGGCGAGGCGAACGTGTTGTCGACGACGTGGAGGGCGCCCGCGTCGTGGGTGATCTGGGCGACCGTCTCGATGTCGGTGATCCCGAGCAGCGGATTGGTGGGCGTCTCCGTCCACACCACCTTGGTGTTGGGGCGCACCGCGTCGCGGACGGCGTCGGTGTCGGCCTGGTCGACCGCGTCCCAGCTCACGCCCCAGCGCTCGACCACCTTGGAGATCAGGCGGAAGGTGCCCCCGTAGGCGTCACCGGGGATGAGGATGTGGTCGCCAGGGGCGAGCACCGTGCGCAGCAGGGTGTCCTCGGCCGCCATGCCGGAGGCGAAGGCCAGACCGCGCGACCCGGCCTCCAGGGCTGCCAAGCACTCCTCGAGCGCCGTGCGCGTGGGGTTGGCTGTGCGGGAGTACTCGTACCCCTGCCGCATCCCGCCCACGCCGTCCTGGGCGTAGGTACTCGTCTGGTAGATCGGCACAACCACGGCTCCGGTGCCGGCGTCCGGCTCCTGCCCCGCGTGGATGGCCAGCGTCTCGAACCCGTCGAACTTCTTCCCGTCGAACTTCATGTGGCCACAATAGCCCCCGGAATCCACCCGGGAACCGCTGTCAACTGGGAGGTCTCACACCTTGGACAGGGGTCGGGGCCGCGCCGCGGGCCTCCTCGGCGGCTGGCTACGCGGGCGGGAAGTGCCGGCGCGAACCCGGCTCCGGCGGATCGGCGGGTACCTCGGAGGGCAGGCCGTTCACCGGGGTGGGCACCCGCGTGGGTGTCCCCGTCTCGCGCATCGGCGGGTCCCAGCCCATTTCGGGGTCGTACCCGCGGACCACCTTGCCGGGGATGCCCGCGATGACGGCGTAGTCGGGGTAGTGGCCCGGACGGACCACGGTCCCCGCGGCGACCACGGAGTTCCTGCCCAGGTGGACCCCCGGCAGGATCACGCAGTTGGCGCCGAGCCAGGAGCCGTCGCCGACGCTCACCGGGTCGTCCACGGGCCACTGGAGGCCGACGGGGATATCGGTGTTCGCGTAGGCGTGGTTCTGGTCGGTGATGTAGACGTAGGGGCCGGTGTAGACGTGGTCCCCGAGGTCGACGGAGCGGTGGGCCACGATGTGCGAGCCGCGGCCGATGGCGCAGCCGGAGCCGATCCGCACCACGGTCTCCTCGCCGAGGTCGTAGTCGGGCCCCATACCCGCGGCCAGGGTGATGTCACCGCCCAGGACGGTGTGCACCCCGATCTCGATCCACGGCTCCCCGTAGAGCGTGGCCGTGGGGAAGGAGATCGCCGACCCCTCGCCGAAGCGCGCGAACTTCCGAGCGGCCTTGGAATCGGATCGGATCGTCGCGTGGCTCCGTGCGTACGACCAGACGGAACGGATGATCCAGGACAGCAGCCGTGACACGCGTGCACCCACTTATTACCCGGCAGTAATACTGACGCGAACAGTAACAGTGTCCGAGTATGCGCCATAGTGTCCGGTACCTGAACACCGGGGCCCGAACGGCGCTCGGTATGAGCAGGGTCCGGGCCCCGGAGGTTCGGATCAGCCCGACAGGTGGGCCAGCAGGTCCTGCCTGGTGAGAATCCCCACCGGCTTGCCGTCGCGCAGCACGACCAGCGCCCCGGAAGTGCGCAGCAGACGGACGCAGTCGCTGACCGGGGTGCCCGTACCCACCGTGGCCAGCGGCTTGCCCATGTGGGTCTCCACCAGGTCGTCCAGCTCGGCGCGGCCGTCGAAGAGCGCGTCCAGGAGGTTGCGCTCGGCGATGGAGCCCACGACCTCGGCCGCCATGACCGGCGGCTCCTCCTTCATCACCGGAAGCTGGGAGACGCCGTACTCGCGCATGATCGCCACGGCGGTGCCGACCGTCTCGTCGGGGTGGCTGTGCACGAAGTCGGGCATCTCGCCCTCCTTGTCCCCCAGCACCTGACCGGCCGTGGCCTCCTCCGTCTCGGCGGACAGGAAGCCGTAGTCGGCCATCCACTCGTCGTTGAAGATCTTGCCCAGGTAGCCGCGGCCGCCGTCGGGCAGCAGGACCACCATGACGTCGTCGGGGCCCAGGTCCTTGGCCACGTGCAGGGCCGCCTCGACCGCCAGACCGCAGGAACCGCCGACCAGGAGGCCCTCCTCCTTGGCCAGGCGGCGGGTCATCAGGAACGAGTCCTTGTCGCTGATCGGCACGATCTCGTCGCAGATCGCCGTGTCGTAGGTGCCGGGCCAGATGTCCTCACCGACACCCTCCACCAGGTACGGGCGCCCGCTGCCGCCCGAGTACACGGAGCCCTCGGGGTCGGCCCCGACGATCTGCACACCGCCCTCGGAAGCCTCCTTGAGGTACTTGCCGGTGCCGCTGATGGTCCCGCCGGTGCCGATGCCCGCCACGAAGTGCGTGATCCGCCCCTCGGTCTGGTCCCAGATCTCCGGGCCGGTGGCGTGGTAGTGCGACTCCGGGTTGTTCTCGTTCTCGTACTGGTTGGGCTTCCAGGCGCCGGGGATCTCCGCGGCCATCCGGTCCGAGACCGAGTAGTAGGAATCGGGGTGGTCGGGGGCGACCGTCGTCGGGCAGACCACGACCTCGGCCCCGTACGCGCGCAGCACCGAAAGCTTGTCCGGACCGACCTTGTCCGGGCAGACGAAGATGCAGCGGTAGCCCTTCTCCTGCGCGACGAGGGCCAGGCCGATACCGGTGTTGCCCGAAGTCGGTTCGACGATGGTGCCACCCGGCTTGAGTTCACCGCTCTTCTCCGCGGCCTCGACCATGCGCAGCGCGATACGGTCCTTCACCGAGCCGCCCGGGTTGAAGTACTCGACCTTCGCCAGGATCGTCGGGGCCAAGCCCTCCGTGACTTTCCGGAGGCGGACCAGCGGAGTGTCCCCGACCAGGTCGATCAGTGAGTCGTGTACCCGCAACTTTGCTCCTTTGCATAGTGGCGACCGGGTCTTCGGCCCGCCGGTATCGCTTCCCCGGTGGGGCCCGGGGCGGGTGGGACCGGTCCGGTCCCCCACACCATGACTCTAACCTCACCAACCAGCGCGTTCGGCGCGCCTGCGGAGGGTGTAGACCGGTCCGGGACGGCGCAGCCCCGCGGGTGGAAACGGCCCCCGCGTGCGGATCCGGACCGTTCCGCCCACGCGTGTCTTGGGTGTCTCCGGAGCGCGGATTGTGTCCCGCCGGGCTACGTGACCACGGGGTCCCCCGCCGGTAACGTCGGCAGGGAGTGTTCCGGCGCCATCACCGGCCCGCCGCCACCGGGCGGACGGATCCGACGCTTCGGGGGAGTACCGATGCTGCGAGCCGCACGAGCGCGACGCATCGCGGCCGCAACCGCGTTCGGCGGGGGCGGACTCACACTCGTGGGCGGGGGCACCCTGGCCCTGCTCTACCTCCAGGCGCGACTCGCCAGACGCGCCGTGGGCAGCACCGACTGGCAGCGGCCCCAGGCCGACGGCACCTACGGGGACGGCGACGGACCTCCCCTGAGCTTCCTCATGCTCGGCGACTCCACTGCGGCCGGGTTCGCGGTGGAGCTGGCCCGGCAGACCCCAGGTGTGCTCGTGGCCGCGGGGCTCGCGGCCGCCACCGACCGGCCGGTGCGCATGCGCTGCACCGCCACGCCCGGAGCCACCTCCGCGAACCTGAAGGGCCAGGTGGAGCGGGCAGGGGTCGGTCTCCCGGGGGCCGGCTACGACATCGCGGTGATCTTCATCGGCGCCAACGACGTCATCCGCCGGGTCCGGCCCAACGACGCCGTCGCCGCGCTGCGGGAGGTCACCGGGGACCTCGTCGGCCGGGGCACCCCGGTCGTGGTGGCCACCTGCCCCGACCTCGGCACCGTCCGCTCCATCGGCTGGCCCCTGCGCTCGGTGGCCCGGCGCGCCTCGCGGCAACTGGCCGCAGCCCAGACGATCGCCGTCACGGAGGCCGGCGGCCGGACGGTCTCGCTGAGCGACATCCTCTCCGACGATTTCCGGTCCGACCCGGTATCCATGTTCGGGCCCGACCGATTTCATCCGTCAGCCCGCGGGTACGCGCAGGCCGCGTTCGCCGTCCTCCCCTCCGCCTGCGCCGCCCTGGGACTGCTCCCCGAGCTCGACGAAACCGAGCGGACCAGGGGCGTCCTGCCCGTCGACCGCGCCGCCGTCGTGGCGGCCGAGACGCCGGGCACGGAGGTGTCGCGCGCCGCTGACCAGGGACCTGCCGACCACCGGGCCGGCTGGGCCGCGCTCGTCCGAGGCCCCTTCCGGTCCCGCGGAACGCCGCCGCCCACACCCTCGGACGGCTCTGAGGAGACCGGCGACCAAGCGGACGCGCCAAGGCCGACCCCGGGTGGCGCGCGGGAGCGCCCGACAGGTTAACTGGTCAGTAACAAGACCTGCCGTGACCCGACCAAGGACGAAGAACATGCCCGAAGCAGTCATCGTCGCCACCGCGCGCTCCCCGATCGGCCGAGCCTTCAAGGGCTCCCTCAAGGACCTGCGCCCGGACGACCTCACCACCCAGATCGTCAGCTCCGCCCTGGCCAAGGTGCCCGAGCTCGACCCCAAGAGCATCGACGACCTCATGCTCGGCTGCGGTCTCCCCGGCGGTGACCAGGGCTTCAACATGGCCCGCATCATCGCCGTTCAGCTCGGCCTCGACACCGTCCCGGGCACCACCGTCACCCGCTACTGCTCCTCCTCCCTCCAGACCACCCGGATGGCCTACCACGCCATCAAGGCGGGCGAGGGCGACGTGTTCGTCTCCGCTGGTGTGGAGACCGTCAGCCGCTTCGTCAACGGCAGCAGCGACAACCCGCAGAACGAGAACCCGCTCTTCGCCGACGCCAAGGCGCGCACCGAGAAGCGCAAGGAGGGCGGCCAGGGCGTCTGGACCGACCCCCGTGAGAACGGCGACCTGCCCGACGCCTACATCGAGATGGGCCAGACCGCGGAGAACGTCGCCGAGATCACCGGCATCTCCCGCCAGCGCCAGGACGAGTTCGCCGTCCGCTCGCAGAACCTCGCCGAGAAGTCGATCGACAACGGCTTCTGGGAGCGCGAGATCACGCCGGTGGCCCTGCCCGACGGCACCGTGGTCAGCACCGACGACGGCATCCGCCGCGGCACCACCTACGAGAAGGTCTCACAGCTCAAGCCGGTGTTCCGCCCCGACGGCAGCGTCACCGCCGGCAACGCCTGCCCGCTCAACGACGGCGCCTCCGCGCTCGTCATCATGAGCGACACCAAGGCCAAGCAGCTGGGCATCACCCCGCTGGCCCGCATCGTGTCCACCGGCGTGACGGGTCTGAGCCCCGAGGTCATGGGCCTCGGCCCGGTCGAGGCCTCCAAGCAGGCCCTGGCCCGCGCCAACATGGCCGTCGGCGACATCGACCTGGCCGAGATCAACGAGGCTTTCGCCGCGCAGGTCCTGCCCTCCGCCGACCAGCTGGGCATCGACGTCGACAGCCAGCTGAACGTCAACGGCGGCGCCATCGCCGTCGGCCACCCGTTCGGCAGCACCGGCGCCCGCATCACCGGCACCCTGCTCAACGGCCTCCAGTTCCACGACAAGACCTTCGGGCTGGAGACCATGTGCGTCGGCGGCGGCCAGGGCATGGCCGCCGTGTTCGAGCGCCTCAGCTGATCCACTGCCCCATACGGGCTGAGACCGGCACGGAGGGGCCTCGGACCGCGGGTTCGGGGCCCCTTTCGTCATGCCTCGACCCGGTTGCGGACCCCCTGCACCCCTTGTCCGGACCCACCGGAACACGCGCTCCTGCGCGTCGGGCCGTGCCTCTACCGGCTACGGGTGTTCCCCGGGGAAACGTTCTCGCACTGGCAAGGTAAAAGCTGGTGACCGGGGCTTGTCCAAACCGTGATCCTGATGCAGGGTCGCAGGTAAGTGCCACACGCCGAACGCACTGCGGAGGTGCCTATGTCGGTAACCCACTCGCCGGAGATCCACGCAAAGCTCATCGAACGTATCCCGGTCGTCACCGGCCGAGGACTCCACGAGTGGTTCGACTCGCTCGACCAGGGACCCGGCCTCGTGCGCCCCGCCGACCGGACACGCTGGCTGGCTGACGAGTACGACCTCACCCACGGCTACGCACAGGCCATCGTCACCGAATACGACCGCCGCCGCAGGAACCGCAACATCCCCGCGCCGCGCCGCGGGATCGCCTGACCGGACCATCCTTCGCCCGCATGGGCCGACGCGCACCGCACACCCGGAACGGGGACCGCCAACGGCGGCCGGTGCGAGGGCGCGCGGCGGCATGCCCGGCCACGACACGACGGAGGGGCCGCCCCCCGGGAATACCCGGGTGACGGCCCCTCGACACGCGAAGGTGTACCTGAGGAGGCCGTGCCCCTCGTCCGCTAGTCCGCGAACATCGTCTTGATGATCCAGAGCAGGCGCAGGATCTCGATGTACAGCCAGACCAGGGAGACGGTCAGGCCGAAGGCGAACTGCCAGGCGAACTTGTTGGGGACACCGGCCGCGATGCCCTCCTCGATGCCGCGGAACTCGATCGCCAGGGTCAGGGCGGCCAGGACCACGAACACGATGCCGATGCCCAGACCCAGCCAGGTGGGTTCGCGCAGGCCGATGCCGCCGGCCATGAAGAAGCTGGCCACGAAGTTGATCAGCATCAGCGCCGCGGCGCCCATGACGGCGTACATGACGGCCTTCATGAAGCCGTCGGTCACCTTGATGATGCGGTACTTGTACAGCGCCAGCATCACGGCGAAGACCGCGACGGTACCGATGACGGCCTGGGTGACCAGGGTCAGACCGGCGTCCGCGTCGCCCAGGGTGGCCGAGAGGGAGGTACCCAGGACGGCGGAGAGACCGCCGACGAGGAGACCCTGCAAAGCCGCGTAGACGAGGATCGCGACCGGGTTGGTGATCTGCTTGAACGCGATGACCAGGCCGAGCACGAGCCCGCCCAGCACACCGACGATCATCAGCATCATGGCCATGCCCGCGTTGGCGAAGTCATTGGCCGTGTAGAGGAGGTAGTTGATGACGCCGAAGAGGGCGACGACGCCCAGGGTCATGCCGGTGCGCATGACGACGTCGTCGATGGTCATCGGCTGCTCGGCCGAGGCCTGCTGGGGGTAGCCGGGCTGGGGGTACCCCTGCTGGGGGTAGCCCTGCTGGCCGTAGGGCTGCTGCGGGTACGGCTGTCCGTAACCCTGCTGCCCGTAACCCTGCTGACCGTAACCGGGCTGTCCATAGCCCTGTTGAGGGCCGGACTGCTGTTGAAGCGCCCGCTTGAGGACGGGGTTGGAACTCCGCATCCGCATGTCTAGTAAAGGCCTTTCACGCGTGGATTGCTGCCCACAAGTTAACGTACCGGCTCCGGCGCGGGTTCCTGGGCCAAGGTCACCGTTGCGAAACAGCCGCAGAATCGCTCGGGATAAGCCCCCATAAATGGCGCAGGTCACAATGCCGGGAGCGGAAAGGGCCCGCACCCGTGTCACCGGTGCGGGCCGTTCGGGGCGGATCCGCTCCCGGACCCCTCGATCATCGGTTTGTTGGGCGTGGAAACCCGGTCCTTCAGGGCCGGGAGGAAACGCCCTGCTCCTTCCGCATCGTGTAGGCATAACCGTCGGCTCGCTGGAGCAGACGAACGTACCGGTGGTTGACGCCCTGGACGGTGCCCTGGGCGGTGGTGATGTTGAAACTCCCCGAAGCGCGCACGGCGACCCGGCCTGTGTGCGTCCCCTTCTTCTTCCCCTTGGGGACTACCGCGCGGACCAGATCACCGGTGGCGAAGGAGAAGAAACGCTTGGTGCGGGGCAGCCGCAGCCGGGCGAAGCCGTGCTTGTCGGTCCGGGTACGGGCGTATGAGCCCCGTCCCGCACACCCGGCCACCAGGACCGCCTCCACGGTCTGGGTGATGGTCTCGACCTTGCCCACGGCCACGGCGTCCAGGGTGTGGGACTTGGGCAGCCGGTTTCGGGTGCGGTTGAATTTGGTGCGCCCACCCGAGCCCACGCGGGTGGGCAGGCGCTGGTCCGCGGCCCGCCAGAGCGCCCACCGGGTGGACTGCGCCGCGGCCGCATCCCGCAGCGGAGCCTTGGCTTGGGCCAGCACCCGGGACAGGACACGCTGGTTGGTGACGAACTCTTCCACGGGCCGGTTGCCCTTGGCCTGGTTGCAGGGCACACACGCCAGGACCAGGTTGGAGAGGCGGTCCGAGCCACCCCGCGAGCGCGGGTGGACGTGGTCGATATTGAGCGGGGTGTTCGTGGCCCCGCAGTAGACGCAGGTGCGGTCGAACGCGGCCAGCAGGTACTCGCGCACCTCGAACCCGTGCAAGGTCCCCTGCTGGTACTCCACCCCCTCCAACGGCTTGCCCGCGGACAGGGCGTGGGTGTCGAAGGCGACCCGTTCCACGTGCACCGCCCGCACCGGAGCCCACCGGGCGAGCCGCTCCACCCACGAGGTGGTCGTCTCCACCCGGTGGCGCAGGGACGGGGCCAACCATCCTGGGGGTCGGGTGCGGTTGGCGAACCGGGGCGTGCGGTAGCGCAGGTTCGCGCCACGTCGCCTTCGCCGGTAGGCGGAGCGCTGGCCCATCTTCTTGCGGATCTGGGCGCCGCGGTGGTCGAGCTGGAGGCCGTAGCGGCCCCGGCGCTCACCGGCCTGGGCGGTGAACACGGCGACGCCGGTGTGCTTCGAGCCCGGGTCGATACCGATCTCCACCCCGTCGACTTCGGACTCAGCGCGCGTGCGGTCGGTCAGCCTGATGGTGAAGGGGGTGTGGCGGTGCACCACCGCGCGTTTCTTGGCTAGGAGCTTGCGGGCCCGGGCGGGAGGGCACGGTTGGAGGGGGACGTGGTGTTTGTCGAGGACGAACACGGATGGGTGGGTGGTGCGCACCTCACGGTGCTGCTCCCCAACCCCGGCGGGGTTGGGGGTGGCGCCACCGGTACCGGGTGAGGTGCCGGTGGTCTCCCCTCGACCATGTCCCGCACCGGGTACCACCGTGTGGTGGTGTCCGTGCCCCGTTTCGTTCCCGATCCGGGGGGGGTGTCTGCTGGCACGGATTCCAGAGGGAAAAGGGCTGCGCCGGAGGCATCCGTTGAGGGTGGTGGAGGGCGACGGGCGGGCCGCTGGGGAAGCACGGCTTGGTGGGTCTGCTCTCCTGTGCGGAACGTAGCCATCGAGGTCACCTCCTCTAGGGTGATGGCTGGGTCTGGTAAAGGCGGCCTTCAACCGCGTGGGTTGAAGGCCCGGTCCTTCGGGACCGGGATCCCTTTACGTCAGTTGCGGCTCACAAGGGAACGTGCGAGGAACAGCATATTGGCCGGGCGCTCCGCGAGGCGGCGCATGTAGTAGCCGTACCACTGGTCGCCGTAGGGAACGTAGACGCGCACGCGCTTGCCCTCGGCGGCCAGCCGGACCTGCTCACCGTCCCGGATGCCGTACAGCATCTGGTACTCGTAGTCGTCCGGGCCGCGGCCGTTGGCGGCGGCCAGCTCACCGGCGATGGAGACCATGCGCGGGTCGTGCGAGGCGACCATCGGATAGCCCTCGCCCTCCATCAGGATGCGCAGGGAGCGCACGTAGGCCCGGTCCACCTCGTGCTTGTCCCGGAAGGCCGCGGACTCGGGCTCGTCGTAGGCGCCCTTGCACAGGCGCACACGTGAACCGGCCCCGCTGAGGTCGCGGCAGTCGGCCTCGGTACGGCGCAGGTAGGCCTGGAGCACGGCCCCCACGAACGGGAAGTCCTCACGCAGCTCCCGCAGGATCCCCAGCGTGGAGTCGGTGGTGGTGTGGTCCTCCATGTCCAGCGTCACCGTGGTACCGATCGCCTTGGCGGACTCGGCGATCAGGCGCGCGTTGTCCAGCGCGATCTTCTCGCCGTCCCGGTTCAGGAACTGGCCCACCGCGGAGAGCTTGACCGACACCTCGGCACGGTCGCCCAGCCCGGCCTCGCCCAGGGCGGCGAGCAGGTCCCGGTAGGCGTTCACCGTGTCCGCGGCCTGGGACAGGTCCGTGGTGTCCTCACCGAGGAAGTCCAGGGTGATGTGGCGGTCCGTGGCCAGCTCCCCCACGGCGGGCAGGGCCTCCTCCAGGTTGGCGCCGGCGACGAAACGGCTGACCATGGCCCGTGTCATGGGAGTGCGCTCGATGACCTCCCGGCAGGTCGCGGACCTGGCGGCGAGCAGCAAGGGCTTGCGAAGCATGGTGACCTCGGAGAAGACGTGCGCGAGCCGACGGGCTGGCGCGGACGAAGAGCGCGGCCGGTCGGTGCCGCCGACCGCTTCAGTGGGTTCCTCGGGGGGTCGGGGCCGCTGGAGCGCGGCCCCGGGTGGCTCGCGCACCCCCTCAGGACGGAGGAGGGGGTACGCGGCCGGGGCTGCCCCGGACGGGGCGGCGGAGCTACCCCTGGTGGGGGTAGGAGGACTCGGTCGGCGCGACGAAGGTCTCCTTGATGGCGCGCGGGCTGGCCCAACGGGACAGGTTCTGGGCGGAACCGGCCTTGTCGTTGGTACCGGAGGCGCGGGCGCCGCCGAAGGGCTGCTGGCCGACGATGGAGCCGGTCGGACGGTCGTTGATGTAGAAGTTGCCGGCGGTGAAGCGCAGGGCCTCGGTCGCCTTGGCCACCGCCGCGCGGTCGTTGCCGAGGACGGCGCCGGTCAGCGCGTACGCGGAGCCCTCGTCGACGATCTTGAGGACCTCGTCGAACTTGTCGTCCTCGTAGACGTGGACGGCGACGACCGGGCCGAAGTACTCGGTGCGGAACACGTCGTTGGACGGGTCCGTGCCCTCGATGATGGTCGGGCGCACGAAGTAGCCCACCGAGTCGTCGGCGGTACCGCCCGCGATGATGTCCAGCGTCGGGTCGGACTTGGCGTCCTCGAGGACCTTGGACAGCTTGTCGAAGGAGCGGCGGTCGATGACGGCGCCGACGAAGTTCGACAGGTCGGAGACGTCGCCCATGGTCAGGGCCTCGGTCTCAGTGACCAGGTCGTCGCGCATCCGCTCCCACACGGAGCGGGCCACGAAGGCGCGCGACGCGGCGGAGCACTTCTGGCCCTGGTACTCGAAGGCACCGCGCACGATGGCGGTGCGCAGGACCTCCGGGTCGGCGGAGGAGTGGGCGACGATGAAGTCCTTGCCACCGGTCTCGCCCACGATGCGCGGGTATGAGCGGTAGTTGGAGATGTTCTCGCCGACGCTCTTCCACAGGTGCTGGAAGGTCTGGGTCGAACCGGTGAAGTGCACACCGGCCAGCTCCGGATCGTTCAGGGCGATGTCGGAGACGGCGAGACCGTCACCGGTGACCATGTTGATGACGCCCGGGGGCATCCCGGCCTCCTCCAGGAGGCGCATGGTCAGCTCCGCGGCGAACTGCTGCGTCGGGGACGGCTTCCACACGACCACGTTGCCCATGAGGGCCGGGGCGGTGGGCAGGTTGCCCGCGATGGCGGTGAAGTTGAAGGGGGTGATCGCGTAGACGAACCCCTCCAGCGGGCGCTGCTCCATCCGGTTCCACACGCCGCGCACGCTCAGGGGCTGCTGCGCCATGAGCTGGCGCGCGTAGGAGACGTTGAAGCGCCAGAAGTCGATGAGCTCACAGGCCGCGTCGATCTCCGCCTGCTGGATGGTCTTCGACTGGCCGAGCATGGTGGCCGCGTTGATCGTGGCGCGCCAAGGACCGGCGAGCAGGTCGGCGGCGCGGAGGATGATCGCGGCGCGGTCGTCGAAGGACATGGCCCGCCAAGCGGGCGCGGCGGCCTTCGCGGCGGCGACGGCGTCGCGGGCGTCCTGGTGGGTGGCGTTGCGCATCGTGCCCAGGACGGACGCGTGGTTGTGCGGCTGGACGGCGTCGACCGGGTCACCGCCGCCCATACGGCTCTCGCCGTTGATCCGCATCGGCAGGTCGATGCTCTCCCGGCCGAGCTCCTCGAGCTTGGCGACGAGTTCGGTGCGCTCCGCGCTCCCTGGCGCGTAGGAGAGGACGGGTTCGTTCACCGGCAGCGGGACGTTGGTCACGGCGTCCATGGGCACCTCCCTGGAAAGAATGTCCCTGAACGAGCAGGGTTGGCTGATTCAACCGTCCCAGAACAGCGCCCCTCGAACCTTGTGGGACGGGCCACTCTTTGCCAGCCTTATTTGTTCACTAGGACAAGACGAGGCATTCATGGACGCATGGCCCCCCACACCCCGACCTCGCCGTTCCAGTAGTGTCATGCACCGTAAGCAAACGGTGAAGGACGCCAACATGCCTGGTCAACAGGGATCAGAAAGCTCTGAGAGCACAGGACTCCCCCTACGTCGCCTGCTCCTCGCCCTCGGCGACCCCATCGTGGACGTCGCCGCGGCACCCGACGGGCTTGATGTTCAGGTGGACAACGTGGTCATCCTCGACCCAGAGGACCGGGGCGAGGCCCGCGAGGGCGACCTGGTCCTGCTCATCGGTGTCCGCGGCGGTGCTGCCCGGCGCCTGGTGCGCGTTCTGGCCGAACAGGGCGCGACGGCGGTCGCGGTCAAGACCAGCGGGCACGCCCAGCCCGAAGAGGTACTCCCGCCCCCCAGCGACGCCCGGGTTCCCCGCCCGTCCCGCACCGGCGGGCACGACGAGCTGCGCGGGCTCCGCGCCCAGGCACAGGAGAGCGGTATCGCCCTGCTCGCGGTCCGGCCCGAGGTCCGCTGGGACCAGTTGCAGTCGGTATGCCGGAGCATCGTGGACGACGCCCGGCTGACGGCGGCCGAAGACCTGGGGGAGGCCACCGGCGACCTGTTCTCCATGGCGCAGACCATCGCCCAGCTCACCGGCGGTCTGGTGAGCATCGAGGACTCCGCGAGCCGGGTCCTGGCCTATTCCAGCGGCGCCGAGGTGGACGAGCTGCGTCGGCTCTCGGTCCTCGGCAGGCAGGGCCCCGAATCCTACCTGGCCCTGCTGCGCGAGTGGGGCGTGTTCACCAAACTGCGTGCGGGCGAGGAGGTCGTACGGGTCGAGGAGCACCCCGAACTGGGCATCCGCCGACGCTTGGCGGTCGGGATCCACGCCGGACACCAGCCCTTGGGCAGCATCTGGGTCCAGGAGGGCTCCCACCCCTTGGCCCAGCACGCCGAGGAGGCTCTGCTGGGCGCGGCCCGCACCACCGCGCTCCAGATGATCCGCCAGCGCACCCAGACCAGTGCCGGGCTGCGGTTGCGCGAGGACCTGCTGTCCAGCCTGTTGGAGGGGCGGATCGACGCGAGCGCGCTCGCCGACACGGTCGAGGTGCACACCGACCGGGCCGCGCTGGTGGTCGCCTTCTCCCTCAGCCAGCCCGCGGGAGGGGGCCCGGCGGGGGCCGCCGGCGAGGTCGCGGAACCCGAGGGCGGTGAGGCTCCGGAGCGCCCCGACCGGCCGGAACGGGAACTGCGGCGCCGCCAGCTGATCGACCTGGTCTCGGTGCACACCGCCGCCTACCGGCGCAGTTCCCTGGTGACCGAACTCGACGGGCGCGTGTACGTGCTGCTGCCGGATCTCGCCCGGGCACCTGGCAAAGACGGTTGGCGCGGGGTCGAGCAGTCGGTTCTGGCCCTGACCCGTAAGACGGTGGGTGCGGCCCGGGCCGCGCTGGGCCTGTACGTCCAGGCGGCCGTGGGCTCACTGGTGGAACGGCTGGGCCACGTACCCGACTCCCGTGCCGAGGCCGACCGGGTGCTCGACGCGATGAGCCGCGACCTGGTCCGGGAGACCGACTGGGAGGTGGCCACCATCTCCGACGTGCGCTCCCGGGTACTGATCAGCGAGACCCTCGCACACCTGCGCGCCGACCCGTCGCTCCGCGACCCCCGGGTCATCAGCCTGATCGAGTACGACCGTGCCGGCGGCGCCGACCTGGTGCACTCGCTGCTGGCGTACCTGGAGGCCTTCGGCGACGCCCGGGCGGCAGCCGAGCGCCTGCACATCCACCCGAACACCCTCCGCTACCGCGTCCGCCGGGCCGCCTCCGTGAGCGGTATCGACCTGGGAGACCCGGGCGAACGGCTGTTCACCCAGCTCCAGCTCCTGATGGAGCAGCAGGGGCCGGGCTCAGAAGAGGTCTAGCCGACCGGTGTCACGTCGCAGGCGGCCGGACCGTCAGAACGGTAAGGAGACCGGGACCAGGCCGATCACGTGAGCGAGGAAACGCCGACATGAGCCTACAGATCTCCGCGCTCGAGGCCGGGCTGTTTGTCACCACCGTCCTCTGCGTCCTCGTCAACGGGATCGAGGTGGCGGCCAAGGCGGTGCGGGCCCGCTTCGTCATGGCCAACTCGGCGGAAGTCGGGATCGCGCCGCGCTGGATCCCGTACCTCGCGGTGGTCGAGGGGGCCGGTACAGCGGGGCTCGTTGCCGGACTCTTCGGGCTACCCCTCGTCGGCCTGGCGGCAGCAGCGGGGCTGGTCGTGTTCTTCGCCGTCGCGGTGCTCGTCCACGCCAGGGCACGGGTGTTGCACAACATCGCCTTTCCCGCGCTTTTCCTGTTCCTCGCTGTGGGGTCAGCGGCGTACTTCGCCTTGGTCCCTACCTGAGCAGTCTCCCTACCTGAACAGTCAGGGGGTTAGCGGCGCCGGAGAGGTCGGGGACCTGGCCGCGGCCGAGGCCCACCTGCGCCCTAACGGGGTGCCGTTCGAGCGCACAGGCGACACTGCAGTGGCGCCGCCGTGGCCTTCCGGGCCGCTGACGCGGTGGTCTGAGTACCCCCGGTCGGACTCGAACCGACACTTGTGACCCTTTTAGGGGGCCTGCCTCTTCCATTGGGCTACGAGGGCGTGCCCATCCTACCGGCCGGGGCGATTGCCCACTTTGGTTCGCCTTGGCCGGATGGGGACACGAAACGACCGGCTTCCTCAGGAAACCGGTCGTTTCGTACACCCCGAAAGGAGGTGCGGGCCGTCCGCCCGCGTGTCGGGTCAGCTCACCCGGCGCAGGTGACCGTCCTCGACCTGCGGGTAGCTGGCCTCTTCGAAGGCCTGGCGCGGGTCCGACATCTCCGGGAGCGCGGCGAAGTCGCGGCGCAGGAAGAGCGCGAGCGTCCAGTCGGAGAGGACACGCAGCTTGCGGTTGAAGGTCGGCACCGCGAGCAGGTGGTACGCGCGGTGGGCGTACCAGGCCAGGCGGCCGTTCAGCTTGATCTTGCCGAACAGCTGGGCAGCGCCCTTGTGCAGGCCGAGCCCGGCAACCGCGCCCAGGTTCTTGTGCTGGTAGGCCTTGAGCTTGCCGTTGCGCAGCGTCGCGATGACGTTGTCGGCGAGCACCGGCGCCTGGCGGACCGCGTTCTGGGCGTTGGGCGGGTAGAAGCCGCCGTCGCCGTCGGGCACCTGCGCGTTGTCACCACCGGCGAACACGTTGTCCGTGCCGTTGACGGTGAGGAACTCGCTCGTGTCGACGTGGCCCTTGGGCCCCAAGGGCAGGTCGCTGGCGGCGACGACCGGGCTGGGCTTGACGCCCGCGGTCCACACCAGGGTGCCCGCGTCGAACTCGGCTCCGTCGCTGAGCTTGATGCGCTGGTCGACGGCGGATTCGAGGAAGGTCTCGAGCCGTACGTCGATGCCGCGGCGCCGGAGCTGGTTGAGCGCCTTGCCGCCGACCTCCGGGCCGACCTCGGGCAGGATCTTGTCCGCGGCCTCGATGAGGTAGAAGTTCACATCCTCGAGGTCGATCGAGGGGTGGAGTCGGACCGCGTCGCGGACCATGTCCTCCAGTTCGGCGACGGCCTCGGCCCCGGCGAACCCGCCGCCGACGAACACGAAGTTCAGCGCCTTGGCGCGAACTTCCTTGTCCTCGGTGGAATCGGCGATGGTCAGCTGGTTGAGCACGTGGTTGCGCAGGTAGGCCGCCTCTTCGACGGTCTTGATCCCGATGCCCGACCCGGCCAGGCCCGGGATGGGCAGGGTGCGCGAGACCGCGCCGGCCGCCATCACGAGGTAGTCGTAGTGGAGCGTCTCCGGCTCACCGACGTTGGGCTCGTAGCGGACCGTGTTGTCGGCGTGGTCGATGCGCGCCACGCGGCCGCCCAGCACGCGGACCCGGCTGAAGGCCTTCCGCAGCGGGACCACGACGTGGCGCGGGGAGATGTTGCCCGCGGCCGTCTCGGGCAGGAACGGCTGGTAGGTCATGTAGGAGTTCGGGTCGATGACGGTGATACGGGCTTCACCGGACCCCAGCTTCTTCTCCAGCCGCCTCGCGGTGTACATCCCGAGGTAACCGCCGCCGACGATGAGGATGTGCGGGATCTCCGCCTCGTCCCCGCCGCCGTGTACCAGCCGGTAGTTCCTGCTCTCGGTCATCGCATTTCCGCCCTAACGGTTCTTCTGTGGCGCCCTTTCCCAAGGGCCGCGAAGGTTTTCACGGTCTTCGGTGACCCGCGCCGGTCGGCGCCGGTCCCCTCTGAGCCGTGGTTCTTACCCCGGCTCCTGCTGGAAGGTGCTTGTGCATTCTTTCACAAGCCCCTACCTACAGGAAGGTTCACATCCGCCTACCTTCAGACCACCCCTCAGCTCAGACGAAGAGTGTTTTCGCAGGTCAGATGGGTTGTGAATGCTTTCACAAGAGTCGCACGGGTGATGCGTCTCACCGAAGGACCCCGGTGCGGCCCTCCCGAAAGCCCCTTCGGTCAGGCCCGAAGTCCCCTACCGGGAAGTCGCACGGTCGTCGGGTCCGTCTTACCCCGGACCGATGAGACTCCACGCAACACCGTCGAGGATGTCCTGTTCACTCGCGGTGAAGTGGCCGGCGCCCGTACGCGCCAGCACACGGGACAGCACCAGAGCGCCCGCGCCGATGACGTCCACCCGGCCCGGGTGCATCACACCGATCTCCGCCCGCTCAGCATGCCGCGAGGACAGCAGGTCGCGGGTGATCCGGTCCAGTTCCCGCGCGCTCACCCTCGTGTGGTGGATGCGCTCGGAGTCGTAGTCGGGCAGGTCCAGGGCGATCCCGGCGACCGTGGTCGCGGTCCCGGCCACACACACCACCGAACCGGCCTCCCGCAGCGGGACGACCTTCTCCACCTCGTCCAGGGCCGAGTCGATATCGGCAGTGGCCGCCTCGACCTGCTCCTCGGTGGGCGGGTCGTCGCGCAGGTGGCGCTCGCTCATCCGCACGCAGCCGATGTCCACCGACAGGGACGCCCGGACCAGGTCCCCGTCCTCGCCCTGGCCGCCCAGCACGAACTCCGTGGAGCCGCCGCCGATGTCGACCACGAGGAAGGGCGGCGGGAAGTCCCCGTTGGCTTCGCCGTCGGCCGCCGCGGCCTCAAGCTCGGCCGTGGCGCCCACGAAGGACAGCTCGGCCTCGTCCAGGCCGGTGACCACCTCGGGCTCCACACCCAGGATCCCGCGGACACCGTCCACGAACTCCTGCCGGTTGCTGGCGTCCCGGGTCGCGCTGGTGGCGACCATCCGCACCGAATCCGGGCCCAGCTCGATCCCGTGCGCCTCAATCGCCTCCGCGAACTCCCGCAGCGCCGCGAAGGTCCGCTCCAGGGCCTGGGGCGCGAACGCGCCGGTCTCGTCGACGCCCTCGCCCAGCCGGACGATCTCCATACGCCGGTCGGCGTCGACCACCTGCACCTCGTCACCGTCCACAGCGACGACGTCGGCGATCAACAGCCTGATCGAGTTGGTTCCGCAGTCGATCGACGCGACACCGCTCATGAACCGTCCGTCCCTTCAGCGCCCTCGGGGGCGTCCTCGTCCACGCACACACACGGACCCTTCTCCCACCATTTCGGGAGCTCCTCCAGGGCCTGGGAACCGAAGGGGTTGGCCCCCGGCACGGCCAGCTCATGACCGACCAGCGCATGCAGGCACTTGACCCGGGTGGGCATACCACCGGTGCTCTGCATCCCCTCGGGCAGCGGCTCCAGTCCGTCCACACGCGCCTGCTCGGCCCGCTCCGCGAGGTAGGACTCGTGGGCCTTGGTGTAGGCGGCCTGGAGTTCCGGGTCCCCGCCCAGACGCTCCTGCATCTCACGCATCCGGCCGTCGTTCTCCATCCGGCCGATGGCGGAGGCGGCGCGCGGGCACGTCAGGTAGTACAACGTCGGGAAGGGGGTGCCGTCTTCCAGGCGGGGAGCGGTCTTCACCACGTCGGGCAGGCCGCAGGGGCAGCGGTGCGCAACGGCGCGCACGCCGCGCGGTTGACGGCCCAGCTGGAGTTCGATCGCGGCGAGGTCCCGGTCGGACGCGGGACCGCCGTCGGTGTGCCCCGGAACGGGCTGATGTGCGGAAGTCATGACCCACACAGCATAGGCGCTGCGCAGGGCGGAGCGGCCACCGGGCAAGCGCCCGAGAGGCAGGTCAGAGGCCGTCGTCCACCTGGGGGCTGTCGGCCTCCTCCACCGAGCGCCACAGCTGCGCGAACCACGGTTCGGCGGGCTTCTCCGGGTCCGCGTCCGCCTCGCTCTCCGTATCGGGACGGATGACGATGTAGGCGGTCTCGTCGGGGTACTGGTAGTGGAGCCGGGAGCGGGCCTCGCGCTCCACGTACTCGTCCTCGCGGAGTACCTCCTGGCGCTCCTCCAGGTAGGCGACGTTCTCCTCCATGCGGGCGCTCTCGTCCTGGAGTTCCGATATCTGGGACCGCTGCATGATGTACTCCCGCAGCGGATAGGCCAGGCTCAGCGCGATGGCGCAGACGACGAGGGCGAGGATCGCCGCCCGGCTGGTGAGCATGGGCCGCACCTTTCCGGTACGGCCCATGCCGGAGTCCTTCGTGCCCGACCGCACAGCGCCCGTGGCGCCGCGCTTCCTCGCAGGGCCCTTGGCGGACCTGTCGGATTTGGTCGCCTTCTCGGCCTTTGTGGGCTGCTGCTTGGATTCGCGGGACACTGGGGCAGACTAGCCGCGCTTGGCGAACCTCGGGAAGGCCGACACGCCCGCGTAGACGGCCGCGTCGTCCAGCTCCTCCTCGATCCGCAGAAGCTGGTTGTACTTGGCGACCCGCTCGCTCCGCGCCGGGGCACCGGTCTTGATCTGACCGGCGTTGGTGGCCACCGCGATGTCCGCGATGGTCGTGTCCTCGGTCTCGCCGGAACGGTGGCTGATCATCGCCGTGTAACCGCTGCGCTGGGCGAGGGAGACCGCGTCCAGCGTCTCGGTCAGGGTGCCGATCTGGTTGACCTTCACCAGGAGCGAGTTCGCGGTGTCGGAGAGGATGCCGCGCTGGAGCCGCTCGGGGTTGGTGACGAACAGGTCGTCGCCCACGAGCTGGACCTTGGCGCCGAGCTGGTCGGTGAGCGTCTTCCAGCCGTCCCAGTCGTCCTCGTCGAGGGGGTCCTCGATGGAGACCAGCGGGTAGGCGTCGACGAGCTCCGCGTAGTAGGCGGCCATCTCCTCGGCGGTGCGGGTCTTGCCCTCGAAGGTGTAGACACCGTCGGCGAACAGCTCGCTGGCGGCCACGTCCAGGGCGAGCGCGATGTCGGTGCCGACCTTGTAACCCGCCTTCTCGATCGCCTCGACGATCAGGTCCAGTGCGGCGCGGTTGCTGTCCAGGTTGGGGGCGAAACCGCCCTCGTCGCCGACGCCGGTGCCCAGGCCGTGCGCCTTGAGGACCGATTTCAGTGAGTGGTAGACCTCGGTGCCCCAACGGAGGGCCTCGGTGAAGCTCGCGGCGCCCACAGGAGCGACCATGAACTCCTGGATGTCGACGTTGCTGTCGGCGTGCGCGCCACCGTTGAGGATGTTCATCATGGGCACGGGCAGGACGTGCGCGTTGGGGCCGCCGATGTAACGGAACAGCGGCAGGCCGGCCTCGTCGGCGGCGGCCTTGGCCACGGCCAGGGAGGTACCCAGGATGGCGTTGGCGCCGATCCGGGACTTGTCCGTGGTGCCGTCCAGGTCGATGAGCGCGCGGTCGATGATGCGCTGCTCGTCGGGGCTGTGGCCGAGCAGCTCGTCCGCGATCTCGTCGTTGACGGCGGTGACGGCCTTGGCCACTCCCTTGCCGCCGTAGCGTTCGCCGCCGTCACGCAGCTCGACGGCCTCGAACTGGCCGGTGGAGGCGCCGCTGGGGACACCCGCGCGGGTGATGGTCCCGTCGTCGAGCAGAACCTCGACCTCGACTGTCGGGTTACCCCGGGAATCAAGGATCTCCCGCGCCTGTACTGACTCGATGGACGCCACGATCTCTCCGTCTCTTCGGTGTTCGGGCCCACGCTCTCCGGACCCGACACGAGCCTAGCGACCCCGACCGCCCGTATGGGAGCCCACCCCGCCACATTGGTCTAGTCCTTATCGGCCATTCCGGCTTTCAGGGCGGAGAGGGCGATCTCCACGGCGGCCGCGCGGTGGGCGGCGCACTCCTCCGGGGGAAGCATGACCGCGATGTCCTGGATGCCGCCCAAAGCGGTCACGGCGCCCATCTTGGCGGGGGTCGCGGGCTCCGGTCCGACCAGCGCCCTGTCCAGGCGCTGGCGCCAGGCGATGACGGATTCGACGAACCCCATTTCCGCCAGGGCACCCATGTCGTTCAGCAGGGCGAGCAGCAGAGTGCTGTGGCGTACACAGAGGTCGAAGTAGCCTCCCAGGATTTCGCGGGGGTCCTCTACCGACCCGCCCTCGATCCACTCGAGCATCTCCTCGGTGTCGTCGCGCAGGGGATCGATCAGCGCCCGGAGCAGGTCCTTCTTGGACGGGAAGTGGTAGTAGAGCGCCGCCTTCGTGATGTCGAGCCGTTCGGCGATCTCCCGAAGGCTCGTCTTCTCGTAGCCCTTCTGCCCGAAGAAGTCCAGGGCCACCGCCCTGATCTCGGCCTTCGTGTCGTTCTGCGCTCTGGGCACCCTCACCGCTCCCGTCTCTCGCCACCGCTCCGGCGAGTCTACCCCGAACTTTCCGGCCGGTAAGTTACTTGACGCCCGGTAAGTGACTGCCTAACGTGGATGCTCCACCACAGCCAAGGAGCTCTGAGGGCCACATGACCGCCGTTCGAACCGTCCTCGTCTCCGGCGCCAGCATCGCCGGGCCCGCCCTCGCCCACTGGCTCCACCACTACGGCATCCGGACCACCGTCGTGGAGAAGGCGCCCGCGCCGCGCCCAGGGGGCTACGCCATCGACCTGCGCGGCAAGGCCATCGACGTGGTCGAGCGCATGGGTCGCCTGACCGAGATCCGCGACCGGGTGACCGAGATGCGCTACGGCACCTTGGTCGACGGCCGGGGACGCCGACGCGCAGGCTTCGACACCAGCGTCGTCTCCCCCGCGGAGCGGTCGCTGGAGCTGTTGCGCGGCGACCTGGTGAGCGTCCTGCACCAGCCCACGACCGAGCACACCGAATACCTCTACAACGAGTCCATCACCGGGATCGATCAGCGCGACGGCGGTGTGCGCGTCACCTTCGAGAACGCCGACGCACGCGACTTCGACCTGGTCGTGGGCGCCGACGGGCTGCACTCCAACACGCGCGGGCTCGTCTTCGGCCCAGAGGACCCCCTAGCCCGCTACCTCGGCGCCTACATCAGCATCTTCACCGTCCCCAACCACCTGGGGCTGGACCGCGAGGCCCGGCTGTACAACACCCCCGGCAAGCTGGCCGGGATGTACCAGACTCCCCGGGCCGAGGGCGCCAAGGCGATGTTCGGCCTGCACGCTCCGCACCACGTGGGCGCGGAACGCCGCTCCCCCGAGGACCAGCGCCGCTACCTGCGCAAGGAGTTCACCGGTAACGGCTGGGAGAGCGACCGGATCCTGGAGGCCATGGAGAACTCCGAGGACTTCTACTTCGACTCGATCACCCAGATCCGGATGGACCGGTGGTCGCTGGGGCGGGTCACCCTGCTGGGCGACGCCGGGTACTGCCCCTCACCGCTGTCCGGTCAGGGCAGCAGCCTGGCCGTGGTCGGCGCGTACGTTCTGGCCGAGGAGCTGGCCCGGCACACGGAGGTGACACACGCTTTGGCCGCCTACGAGGGCCGGATGCGCCCCTTCGTGAAGGCCAACCAGGACATCGCAGGCAGCGGCATGCACTTCCTTGCGCCTAAGACCCGGCTCGGTATCGCCGGCCGAGACCTGATGGTGCGCGCCTCATCCCTGTTCAAGACGCTGGGCACGTTCACGGGGAAAATGGACCGGGCCGCCGAAGCGATCGATCTGGACGCACCGGCACCCGATTCCGCGATCGCCGCCACCCGCGACCGGAGCTGACCGGTAAGCGACACGCGCCCTATTCCGGGCGGAACAACAGCGTTTCGAGTGTTCTAAACCAAACCGCCCGGAAGCGGCCGGTCCCCTTGTCCCGGGCCCACCCGCGCCTATAGTTCGAGTCATCGACAGCCGTGGGATCCGCCCTGTCCACGCCCACACGGCGAGGCCCGCGCGGATGGTGGGGACTCGATGGCCAACCCTCAGACCGAACCGGCGGACGGGGCCCTGCGCCCGGCGCGCCAGAGACACGGAGAGTTCGCCCTGCTCCTGGCCGCGATCGGGGTGACCGCGGCGTCCATGGGCTACGCGTCCCTGGCGATCACCGGCGGGATCGACACCCAGGTGCTCGTCTACACGCTGGCCCTCGGGGGCGGCGCCCTCGGCCTGAACGTGCTCATGCGCTTCATGACGCCCTACGCCGACCCCGTCCTGGTCCCGGTCGCCACCGCCCTCAGCGGGTTCGGCGTCACGATGATCTGGGCGCTCCAGATGACCCGCAACGTCAACCCCGGGAGCGGGGAGGCCGACCGGCAACTCCTGTGGGCACTGGTCGGCATGGGCCTGTGCGCGGGCACCGTGCTCTTCGTGCGCAACCCCCGTCGGCTGACCATGTACACGTACCTGATCGCCTTGGTCGCCTTGGTCCTGCTCATTCTGCCGCTGTCACCGATCGGGCACGAGGTCCTGGGCGCGCGGCGGTGGATCATGATCGGTCCCTTCACCATGCAGCCCTCGGAGTTCGCGAAGGTGCTGCTGGTGGTCTTCCTGGCCTCCTACCTGGGCCGACAGCGCGACATCCTGGCACTGGTCAGCAGGACCGTGAAGATCGGCAGAGTGAAGGTGTTCAGCGTGCCGCGCGCCCGAGACCTCGCCCCGATGGGCGTGGGCTGGGGCATGGCGATCCTGCTGCTGGTCGGCACCAGGGACCTGGGCACCTCGCTGCTGCTGTTCGGCACGTTCCTCGCGGTGCTCTACGCGGCCACCGCGCGCAAGTCCTGGGTGCTGATCGGCCTGGTGGCCTTCTCCGCCGGGGCGTACGTCGCATACCTGCTGTTCGGACACGTACAGAACCGGGTGCGGATCTGGCTTAACGCCTTCGACGAGGAGGTGTACCACAGCGCGGGCGGCAGCTTCCAAGTGGTGGAAGGCATGATCGCCCTGGCCTACGGCGGCCTCCTTGGCACCGGCTTCGAGCAGGGCGACGCACAGAACATCTTCGCCGCCGACAGCGACCTGATCCTGGTATCCGTGGGCGAGAAACTGGGCCTGACCGGCCTGATGGCCGTTCTGGCCCTGCTGTTCCTGTTCGCGCAGCGGGCCCTGCGCATCGCCCTGGGCTGCAAGGACGTGTTCCTCAAACTCACCGCGCTCGGCTACGGGTTCCTCACCGCCTTCAACGTGTTCATCGTGCTGGGCGGCGTCACCCTGATCATCCCGCTCACCGGCATGACCACACCGTTCCTGTCGGCGGGCGGGTCCGCGCTGATGGCCAACTGGCTGATCGTGGGCCTGTTGCTGACCATCAGCGAGACCGCCCGCCGGCCTCAGGAGATGTTCAGCTCCGGGATGGCCCCCGGTGACCCCTCCACCGAGGTGATCAACGTGCGCAACCTGCCGGACGGACTCCGGGAAGGGCAGTGAGCATCAAGGCCGGCCCGGTCAGGTCAGGAACGTGATGCACAGGGAGGCAACGACCATAGCGAAAAGCATCACGACCGCTGAGTAGCCCAGGACCTTGCCCGCCCGCAGCTTGGTCAGGGCGAGCAGGGGTAGCGCCCAGAACGGCTGGATGCCGTTGGTGAGCTGGTCGCCCATCGCCACCGCCATCACACCCACACCCGGTTCGAGGCCCAGGCTCTCCGTCGCGCCGATGACCACCGGTCCCTGCACGGCCCACTGACCGCCGCCCGAGGGCACCGCCAGGTTGACCAGTGCGGCACTGACCAGAGCCAGGAACGGATAGCTGAAGGGCGTGGCGATGGAGACGAACCACCCGGTGATGACCTCCAGCAGACCAGAGCTGTCCATGATCCCCATGATCCCGGCGTAGAAGGGGAACTGGACGATCACCGCGGAAGCGTTCTTGGCGCCCTCCGCGGCCGCGGAGGAGTAGCCCGCCAACGTCCCGTGCAGCCCGAGGCCCGCCATCAGGAACGTGAAGTTGAGCAGGTTGATGTCCATACCCACGACACCGTCCGCCACGAGGGCCGGCACGAGGTAGACGAGGCCGACGGCGACCACCGCGTACACCAGGATCCGGCTGTGCATGAGGCGCTGGGCAGGTGAGAGGGCACGCAGTTCAGTGCGGGTGGGACGGCCACCCGCACCGTCACCGCCGAGTGGGCCATCGTCGTCGCTGTCACCGATCTGCTCGCTCTCGTCTCCCTTGGGGTGCATGCTCATCAGCAGCAGAGGGGCGCCGATCAGCATCGCCACGAGGAAGACCAGGTTGAACGGTTGGAAGATGGTCTCACTGAGCGGGATCAGACCGATCTGGTCCTCCAGGAAGTGCCCCTCGGTGTTGACCAGCAGCGGAGCTGAACCGGACAGGCCGCTGTGCCAGAGCATCAGGCCCGTGTACCCGCCCGCCGCGAGGAGCGGGAAGTGCACCTTGACCCCGCGCTCCTTGCAGGAACGGGCCACCTCCACGGCCAGGAGGGCACCGGCGATCAGACCGAGCCCCCAGTGCACGATGCCCAGCAGGGCGGCGCCCAGGGCGGTGACGGCCACCGCGCTCAACGGCCCGCGCGCCAGCCCCGCCACCCAGACGATCGCCCGGCGGGCCGGGGGCGAGGAAGCCAGCGCGTAGCCGGTGACCAGCACGAGGGTCATCTGCATCCCGAATTCCAGGAGGTCCCAGAACCCGCCGTACCAATCCCCGACCAGGCCGATCGGGGTGCGGTCGGTGACGAAGAGGGCCAACCCGAAGACCAGGGCGGACAGGATGATCGCGAAGACGAAGGCGTCCGGCACCCACCGGGTGCTGAACGCCGCGAGGGCATTGCCGAAACGTCGCATGGTTCTCCCGCACGTAAGGAGGGCGCAGCCGGCTGGACGGTGCCGGACCTGCGACTTCTCCTGTTTGACGACAGAACTCTGTTGCCTACGCCACACCCGAGTCAAGGGTGGAAAACCCACACCGGAGGAGCTGGAGTGTATGGCGGGAAAGGATTGCCGCTACCCGGCAGCGCACCTGAAGTCCCGCGGAGTCGGACAGGGCACCGGGATCGACCGCACCACAAAGGGCTTCGGCCTCCCTTCCCCGTAGCGAGGGACCCGCCGCCGGGGATCCCCGCCCGGAGTGGTCACTCGCCGGTTTTCGCCCAGTACTCGCGCCACTGTTCTTCGGTGAGTTCACGGGGCTCGTGCCCGTCCGCGCGGGCCGCTGCTTCGGTGGCACGGACCCGGCCGTCGAATCGGCGGGCAGCCAGACGGAGATCGGTCTCGGGGTCGCGGCCCTGATCGCGTTCGGCTGCCACGGCAGCAAAGAGCTCTCCGCCCTCGGCGGCGTCGTCGCCGACCAGGTCGGCGGGGAAACCGTTGCGCACGGCACGCTTCTGGAGCTCGTAGGCCAGCAGTACGGCAGGCTGGGCGAAGGGCACCCCGTCGAGCACCGAGGTCTCACCGCTGCCGCCGTTGGCCTTGGCCTTCTCCGCGCGCTCAGCCGCCTTGACCGCCTCCCAGTTCGACCACACCTCGTCGGTGCCGGACACGTCCTGGCCGCCGAACACGTGCGGGTGGCGGCGGGTCATCTTGTCGATGATGGCGTCGGCGACGTCGTCCACCGTGAACCGGGCCGGGTCGCCCTCGGGGCGTTCGGCACCGATCGCGGCGTGGAAGACCACCTGCAACAGCACGTCGCCGAGCTCCTCGCGCAGCTGCGGGTAGTCGGCGTCCTCGATGGTCTCCAGGGTCTCGTAGGACTCCTGGATCAGGTACTTGGCCAGGGACTCGTGGGTCTGCGAACTGTCCCAGGGGCACTCGCGGCGCAGTGCCTCCATCACCTCGACCAGGCGTAGGACCCGGTGCCCGGCCGGGTTCGATGCCTCACTCAACTGTCGTCCTCACTCACGTGCTGGTCGGGTGCGGGAAGCCAACCGCCTTCGCGCAGGGCGGTCAGCACAGCGGCCACGGACTCCGCGGGGGCCGCGCCCACCGTGTCGACCACCAGGTCGGCGTCGAGCGGCTCCTCGTAGGGGTCGGAGATTCCGGTGAACTCGGGGATCTCCCCCGCACGCGCCTTGGCGTACAGGCCCTTGCGGTCGCGGGCCTCGCACACTTCGAGGGGTGTCGCCACGTGCACCAGGAAGAAGTCCCCGAACTCCTCCACCATGGCACGCACCTCGGCCCGGCCAGCGGCGTACGGCGCGATCGGCGCGCACACGGCCACACCGCCGTGGCGGGTGATCTCCGAGGCGACGTAACCGATGCGGCGGATGTTGAGTTCGCGGTCCTCTCGGGAGAAGGTCAGCCCTTTGGAGAGCATGCGGCGTACCACGTCCCCGTCGAGGAGGGTGACCGTGCGCCCGGCCCGGCGGATGCCGTCGCAGACCCCTCGGGCGATGGTGGACTTGCCCGAGCCGGACAGGCCGGTGAAAAGCAGGGTTATGCCGCGCCTGGTGCGGGCGGGGCGCAGCCGCGAGAGTTCGGCGCTGACGCGGGCCGGCGTGAACCAGGAGGGCAGTTCACGTCCGTGCGCCAGTTCCTGCTCTACCTCTTCGTCGGAGAGCTCCGCGAGGACGTCGCCGGGGGCGACGTGGGTGCGGGGCTTCCAGAGCGCCTCATCCTCGTCGTACCGCCAGGGCTCGGGGGCCAGGACGGTGAGCGGGGGCCGGAGAGCCATGACGCGCTCGGACTCGGGACCCGCGCCGCCGGCCTCCACCAGAAGGTGGGTGGCCCCATGGGCGGCGGCGACGTGCGCGGCCAGGGCGGCGTCTCGCTCGGTCCACACCCCGCCGAGCCGGCCGGCGGAGCGCGCCTCAGCCCGGGGCAGCGTGACCACGACGAACGTGCTCCGGGGCGGCAGCAGGGGTTCGGCCGCCAGGACCGCGGTGGCCAGTCCCTCGTCGTCCTGGCCGGTGTCGATGATGACCAGGACCTCGGCGCGTTCGCCGCCTCTGCCCAGTGCCTCGGCCTCGGCCCGGATCTGGTGCAGGGCCCGGTGGTGCAGGGGACGGTCGGCGACCACCGCCAGCAGGGGCTGGTCGGCGGAGGGTTCGAGCTCGCGCTGGGCGCGGACCTCGGCTGGGGCGGTGCGCAGCTCGCGCAGCACCCCGTACATGGGCGGGCGCAGCAGTGTGACGTCGCCGGCCAAGTAGTGGCGCGGGCCGACGCCCCCGGAGTCCGTGCCCGGCGCCTCGGAGACCTCTCCGGTGCTCTCCCAGTGCTCTCGGACCACCAGCTCCGCCAGCGGCGCCCCCTCCAGGTCGGTGAGGGTGAGCCGTTCCTCCGCCACCAGCTCCTCGGGTACTTCGAGGGTGACCGGAACCGGCCAGGGTCGGCCGTCGAGCAGGCGGCCCTCCCTCGCCACCGAACGCGCCTCCTCCCGAGTCATGAACCCGGGCAGCGGGTAGGCTCCGCTGAGAATGAGCTCCAGGTGGGCGAGGCCGTCCGGACCTGGGGCGAAGACCGGAGCTGCCGGTCGGCCGGTGTCCTCGACCGACCCGTTCCCCTGCCATTGGGCGCTTACCACGTGCTTCCTCTCCTCGGGCCGTCCACTCGGGGTTGTCCGTAAAAAGCCTGCGCCCAGCGTATGCCCGCCGTGGCTCCCCACTGGGCGCCCCATCTCACGATCCGGAATAGCGGCAGCTCAAGGCGGGTTCACATGAACGTGACCCGACCTGTTCTCCCGGAATCGGGGGCCGGGTCCGAACCGACTCGACCCCCGAACCCGGGCCGCGCGCGACCGGCGGACTGGTTAAGCTGAGGGGAGCCGGGCGGCCCATGCCCATCCAGTACGGCCGCCCACCACCGTCAACGCTCACGTACGGACCGTCCCCGGTGACCCGCGGGGCGGTGGCAACCGTGCTCGCCGTACACGTCCGAGTTTCGACGTTCAGGCTGGTCACGGGGGAGATCGCGGCAGCAACCGCCTTCACCACCACACGAACCGCCAGGCGCGACGCCTGAACCGGACCACTTCCATTCTTGGTGCTATGAGCCTCATTGGACTTCTCGCCGACGTCTCCAAGGACCCGGCGCTGCACAGCGCGATCGAGACCGCCCGGGGCGGCCGCGATCCCCACCTCGACCTCGTCGCCCCCGCGGCGCTGCGCCCCTTCATGGTGGGGGCGCTGGCGGCCGACGCACCCGTGGGCGCGGAGCGGCCGGTTCTCGCCGTCACCGCCACCGAGCGGGAGGCCGTCGACCTGGCCGACGCGCTCAGCTCGCTGCTGCCCGCGGAGTCGGTGGCGCACTTCCCGGCGTGGGAGACCCTTCCGCACGAGCGGCTGTCCCCGCGTTCCGACACCGTCGGCCAGCGCCTCGCCGTCCTGCGCCGACTCGCACACCCGGACCCCGCGGACCCGCTGACCGCCCCGCTGCGCGTGGTCGTGGCCCCGGTACGAAGCGTGCTCCAGCCGCTGGTCGGCGGACTCGGCGACCTCGAGCCCGTCCGGATCCGGCCCGGCGACGACGTCGCGCTGGAGGACGTGGTCAGCAACCTCACCAACACCGGTTACGCCCGCGTGGACCTGGTGGAGAAGCGCGGCGACATGGCCGTGCGCGGAGGCATCCTGGACGTCTTCCCGCCGACCGAGGAGCACCCCCTCCGGTTGGAGTTCTGGGGCGACACCGTCGAGGACATCCGGTACTTCCAGGTTGCCGACCAGCGCTCCATCACGCCCCTCGAGAGCGGCGACGACCCGCGGACCAGCGCCGCCTCCGGCCTGTTCGCGCCGCCCTGTCGGGAGCTGCTGCTCACCGAGACCGTCCGCGGGCGCGCCCGCGCCCTGGCCGACGAGCACCCCTCCCTGGCCGAGATCCTCACCAAGATCGCCGACGGGGTGTCGGTCGAGGGCATGGAAGCGTTCGCCCCAGTGCTCGCCGAGCGCATGGAGCCGCTTTTCACCTACCTGCCCGACAACGCCATGGTGCTGGGCTGCGACCCCGAACGGATCCGCGCCCGCGCCCTGGAGCTGGAGGCCACCAGCGCCGAGTTCCTGGACGCGTCGTGGATCAACGCGGCCTCCGGCGGCGAGGCCCCCATCGATCTGGGCGAGTCCGCTTACATGTCCATCTCCGAGCTGCGCGCCATCGCCGCCGACCGGGGGCTGCCCTGGTGGGGACTGACCCCGTTCAGCTCCGGAGAGGTGAACGACGCCGGCGAGGAGGACAACGCGGTCGTGGTGGGCGCGGTACCCGCGGACACCTACCGCGGCGACACCGAGCGCGCCCTCGCCGACGTGAAGAGCTGGTTGCACGACAACTGGAGCGTCGTGCTGGTCACCCAGGGCCACGGGCCCGCCGAACGCCTCGTGGCGATGCTGCGCGACGCCGGCCTCGGTGCGGCGCTCGCCGCCGACCTGCTCGAACCGCCCAAGGACGCGATCGCGACCGTCACCACCGGCATGGTCGACCACGGCTTCCTACTGCGCTCCGTGCACACGGTGGTGCTCACCGAGACCGATCTGGCGGGGCAGAAGTCCTCCACACGCGACATGCGCCGGATGCCCAGCCGCCGCAAGGGCACCGTGGACCCGCTCCAGCTCAAGCCGGGCGACCACGTCGTGCACGAACAGCACGGGGTCGGCCGCTACCTGGAGATGGTCAGCCGCCAGATCCAGGGCGCCACCCGCGAATACCTGCTCATCGAGTACGCGCCGTCCAAGCGCGGCCAGCCCGGCGACCGGCTGTTCGTGCCGACCGAGCAGCTCAGCGAGGTCACCCGGTACGTGGGCGGCGAGGCACCGACCCTGTCCAAGATGGGCGGCGCCGACTGGAACAAGGCCAAGAGCCGCGCCCGCAAGGTCGTCCGCGAGATCGCCGGCGACCTGATCCGGCTGTACTCGGCGCGGCAGGCCTCGCCGGGGCACGCCTTCGGCCCGGACACCCCGTGGCAGCACGAGCTGGAGGACGCCTTCCCCTACGTGGAGACGCCCGACCAGATGGCCGCGATCGACGAGGTCAAGGCGGACATGGGCAAGTCGGTCCCGATGGACCGGCTGATCTGCGGGGACGTGGGTTACGGCAAGACCGAGGTGGCGGTACGGGCGGCGTTCAAGGCCGTACAGGAAGGCAAGCAGGTCGCCCTGCTGGTGCCCACCACCCTGCTGGTCCAGCAGCACCTGTCCACGTTCACCGAGCGGTACGCGTCCTTCCCCATCTCGGTGAAGCCGATGTCGCGGTTCCAGACCGACGGCGAGGTGGAGGTCACCCGCGAGGGGTTGCGCTCGGGCGAGGTCGACGTGGTCATCGGCACGCACCGGCTGCTGTCCCAGGAGACCCGCTTCAAGGACCTGGGCCTGGTCATCGTCGACGAGGAACAGCGCTTCGGCGTGGAGCACAAGGAGGCCCTGAAGCGGCTGCGCACCCAGGTGGACGTGCTCGCGATGTCGGCGACGCCCATCCCGCGCACCTTGGAGATGGGCCTGACGGGCATCCGTGAGATGACCACGATCCTCACCCCGCCGGAGGAGCGCCACCCGGTACTCACCTTCGTCGGTCCCTACGAGGACAAGCAGATCACCGCGGCGATCCGGCGCGAGCTGATGCGTGAGGGCCAGGTGTTCTTCGTGCACAACCGGGTGGCGTCGATCGACAAGGTGGCCGCCTCCATCAAGCGCCTGGTGCCCGAGGCCCGGGTGGCGTACGCGCACGGCCAGATGAACGAGCAGCAGCTCGAGAAGGTCATGGTCGACTTCTGGGAGAAGAACTACGACGTGCTGGTCTCCACGACCATCGTCGAGTCCGGCCTGGACGTGCCCAACGCCAACACCCTGATCATCGACCGCGCCGACACCTACGGCCTGTCGCAGCTGCACCAGCTGCGCGGCCGGGTGGGCCGCGGCCGTGAGCGCGCCTACGCGTACTTCCTGTACCCGCCGGAGAAGCCCTTGAGCGAGACCGCCTACGAGCGCCTCGCGACGGTGGCACAGCACACCGAGACCGGGGCGGGCATGTACGTGGCGATGAAGGACCTGGAGATCCGGGGCGCGGGCAACATCCTGGGCGCAGAGCAGTCCGGGACCATCGCCGGGGTGGGCTTCGACCTGTACGTGCGCATGGTCGGTGAGGCCGTGGCCGAGCTCAAGGGCGACCCGGAGGCCGTCCCCGAGGCCGAGACCAAGGTCGAACTGCCGATCAACGCGCACATCCCGCACGACTACGTGCCGGGCGAGCGGCTGCGGTTGCAGTCGTACAAGCGGATCGCGAGTGTCACCAGCGAAGAGGACATCCTCGCCGCCTACGAGGAGCTCACCGACCGGTACGGCACCCCGCCCCAGCCGGTGGACAACCTCATGGCGGTGGCGCGGTTCCGGGTACTCGCCAAGTCGGCGGGGCTGGCCGACGTGGTCCTGCAGGGCAACCAGATCCGCTTCTCCCCCGTGGAGCTGCGCGAGTCCCAGGAGCTGCGGCTGCGGCGGATGTACCCCAAGTCGGTGCGGAAGGAGGCCGCGAAGACCCTCCTCGTACCGGTCCCCAAGGCCGGGGGGATGGGCGCCAAGCCGCTACGCGACCTGGAACTGCTCAAGTGGTGCACCGACCTGGTGAACGCCATCTTCGAGCCGGACAAGCAGGGCGCCCGCCGCGAAGTCCAGAACGACGGCTGAGGGGCCGGGCCGCCCGGGAGGGCTTTCCCCGGGCGGCCCGGCCCCGACCGCACGGTTCCGAGCGGCTCAGTTCCGGTTCGTGGTGTCGATGTCCTCCGGGGCGGCCTCGTAGGTGATGCCGAACATGTCGTCCTCGGACTCCTCGTCCGTGCGGCCGCCCCGGCGCCACCAGCCGCCACCCCCGGTCCGCTTCTCCGAACGCCGTTGGGCCCGCAGCTCCGCACGGGCCTCCTTCCGGGCCTGGCGCTCGACCGCGCGATCCCGCTTGCGGGCCTCCCGCGCCCGCTTGAGTTCGGCCCGCCGTTCGACGATGGTGGGCTCCGCCTCCACCCCGTCGTCGGCCTCCTCCTCACGGCGGTGCAGAGCCGTCACCGTGGCCAGCCCCTTGCCCACAGGGACGTCAGGGGGCAGCTCCACGACCGGCGGCGAGGGTTCTGCGCTCTTCTCCGCCTGGACCTCCTCCCGCCGAGTGACCACGGCGCGGCTCAGCTTGCGCGAGTACCACCAGTTCGCGATCCACGCCGCCACCGCCGCGGCCACACCCACCTCCAGGGCGGCCACCAGGCCGACCTGCCAGGCCGAGGGGCCCACCTCGGTGAGCCGTTGGGCACCCAGCGCCCCGCCCGCCAGCGCGGCCAGCGCGGCGCACAGCATCCCCGTCGTCACACCGCACACGAACCCCCACAGGGGCGCCGCTTCGCTGACCACGTCCGGAGCGCTGCGCTGGGTCAGCACCCCGCCGATCGCCCCGGCCACGAACGGCACCGCCAGCGCCGCCAGTGACAGCGCCGGCGCGGCTCCGTTGGCGGGCAGCGCCGCCAGCATCGGCAGCGCGGGCACCGCGCCCACCGACACCCCGGTGGGCGCGACCACCGTGGCCTCACCCACCGAGAAACCCGGGCCGAGCGCGTAGCAGACCGCGAAGACCACCGCGTTGGGCAGGTAGGCCAACTGGACGAGCACCAGGAGCACGCCGCCCACCACGCCGGGCCCGAGCGCCCGCGTGATCTCGACCGCCTCGGGAAGGTTCACCGCCAGTGCTGTCAGGAACAGCAGCAACCCGCCCGCGAGCAGCGTCCCCGTCGACGCGAGCATCCCCACCAGCAGCGACCGCGACCGAGCGGGCATCAGGTCGAGGAGGTCGCCCACGGCCACGCCCTTGTCCTTCATGAGCTGGCGCAGTACGCCCAACCCGCCGGCGAGGAACGCGATGAGGAAGCCCATGAGGAGGGCGCGCGGCATGCTCGGTTCAAAGGCCTCGGTGTGCGCGAGCAGAGCGAGCGTGCCCGCGATCGCCGCGTAGGGGCCGGCGATGGCCAGGGCGGCCCGGTACACGTGCCTGAGCCGCTCGATCTCGCAGCTGCGGGCCAACCACCGGCCGAACCGGTACAGCAGCAGCCCCGGCAGCAGCACCAGTCCGAGTGGCAGCAGGCTGATATCGCCCTCGGGCATCGCGAAGGAGACGTGGTGGCCCACCAACCACGCCAGGACGGCACCGCGCAGCAGGTCGGCGATGTCCTCACCGAAGGTGTCGTGGGGCGCGGCCACCCAGCCGACCATGGTGAGGGTGACGATCACCGCCAGCCCGATACCGGCGGCGGAGGCGGCGGCGATCCCGCCGGTGGAGTAGACCGGACGGGCCGGGCCGGTCTCGGCCGCGGGCTCGCTCCCGGATCCGCCGTCGGCTCCGGTCTTGGACCGCTTCGGTTGTCGGCCTCGGTCGGGGGGAGATCCTGGCGTACTCACCCGACTTATGCTGCCAGGGACCGGAATGCTCCGCGGTATCCCGGCCGCGCGTGTCGTGTCCGCATCGCCCCGGCGGGGAACCTTCCGCGAACGCGATACGTCGTAAGCTGAGAGGCCGCCCCCTACGAAGGACGCCAGATGGCAGAACTCGAACCCGATCGCTATCGCCTGTCCGATGAGGAACGCGACGAAGCGCTGGTTCACCTGCGCACAGCGTTCCAAGAAGGCCGTCTCGGCATCGACGAGCACGAGGAACGCACTGACCGTGCCCTGCAGGCGGTCACCAACGGCGACCTGGTCCCCCTCTTCGACGACCTCCCCCGGGCACTGCGTCCCGACTCCCTCACCGGAGGGGCGGAGCAGGGGTCAGCCGCTCCTGATCCTGCCCCCGTGGCACACTCCCCAGACCCTCCCGAGCCCGCGGCAGCAGCGGACGACCGAGCCCCGGAGCCTCGCGACCACGGGGCGAACATCGGCGGGCTCCTCGGCTGGGGAGGCTTCCTGCTCCTGGTGTGGGGCGTGCCCGTTCTCGTCAACGGCAGCCTCATCCCCATCGCGATCTTCCTGGGGTTCTTCTGTCTGATGGTGGTCGGGCCGCTCGCCGGGCAGCTGGCCTACAACCGCCACCGCCGCCTGCAGGGTGGTGGCGGACCCGGCCAGATCAGCGGAGGCTGACACCCGCTCAGTAGAGGGGTCCCGGTCCTGCAGGACCGGGTTTCCACGCCCAACAAACCGATGAAACGGCTCCGCCCCGCCTACCGGAAATCCGGCGGCGGGGCGGAGCCGTTCGAAAGCCCTACGGGGCCAGCCTCTTAGAAGAGCTCGCGGGCGAGCTGGGCGGTCTCGGTCGGGGTCTTGCCGACCTTGACACCCACAGCCTCCAGAGCCTCCTTCTTGGCCGCGGCCGTACCCGAGGAACCCGACACGATGGCACCCGCGTGACCCATCGT
>NZ_BAAGZJ010000069.1:0-41632 GCF_054778635.1 Nocardiopsis nanhaiensis | reverse complement strand
GCCAACCCGCCGTCGTAGCGGAGCGGGTCAAGGTGGAGCGCCGTTGACGCGCGAAGCGCTCGATGGCGACGACCTTGAGGCGCGCAGCGGAGACGGCCACAATCACGCGGCGGGAAAGGAGGACACCCCAGACCAAACAAGGGCCCGGGACGAATGGAATCATCCGCTCGCATAGACATCCACGGAAAAACCGAACGCGACAAACGTTCCTGCTTGCCCTGCTTCGGAATCCCGTTCCTTCCAGATACCCGTTCGGGCGTGCTGGTTACGCTGCTCCCCACCTGGCTCTGCCTCCGCACGGAGCAGGCCCTCTCCCAAGCTCTGTCCCCACGGAGTAATTCGCGCATGACTAGCCGGATCGACCTGCATGAGGCGATGCCTTCACTCTGGTACCGAGCCGAATGCGACGGCTGGCAGTTCAAGCGCAGGAGGCACGGATATCCGTGACAGGCAGAACCGGGAGTTGGCCACCTCATAGCATCCCCAGCTGAGTGGGCGGCGCTCCTCCGGTTGCCCCAGCACATCCTGCACGGGACTCCGTCCCGGACCCGTGCTTCACGTCGGCAACCCTGGCCGCAGAGCTCCTGGAGCTTCTGTGCGTGCCCCTGACCGAGCGGGGAGCGTCAGTTAGAATCGAGTCGACATAGCGATTCGATCCGCTGTCGGCTTGGCGTCCTGTCGGTACCGCTCAGTGCCGGGGGAGTATAGGCCCTGACAGGGGATGCCGAGGGGTCCCGCGGTCAGATGACGGTCAAAACAGGGAGAGCCCTGCTCTCCGAGTGGAGAAGCAAGGCTCTGACCAGTGAAACTGGGTGGGCGTACCAGGACTTGAACCTGGGGCCTCATCCTTATCAGGGATGCGCTCTAACCGACTGAGCTATACGCCCTCGTTCCGACAGGAACTCTACCGTATCCCCGGGTCCGGGGCGAACCGGTTGCCCTGGGGCACGGAGAGAGAGGACCGGCCGACCGGGCCCCTCTTCACCTCCCATTTTAGCGGGTTTCGAGAGTGCTCGGGACAGCCCCGGGCAAGCCTCGGGCCCGGCCCACAGGGTGAGCCGGGCCCGTCGGGCACGCGGGTCCTACTCGGCCTCGGAGAGGGTGACGTCCACTCCGCCGACCAGGTCTGCGACCAGGTTGTACAGCATCGCGCCCACCGTGGAGAGCGCGGTGAGCAGCACGATGTTCAGTGCGCCGATGACACCCGTGTAGCCCAGCACACGACCGGGGGAGAACCACGCGGCCGGGTTCAGGCCCAACTCGTCCTCTCCGCCGTCACCTTCCAGGAGGGCGTTGATCATGCTGGTCAGCTCGTCGAAGACACCCAGCATCGACAGGACCGCGTAGATGACCGCGACCGCGACGAACAGGATGATGAAGCAGACCAGCGAGACCACGAAGCTGAACTTCATGACCGACCAGGGCTCCACCCGGGAGACGGTCAGGTGCGCCTTGCGGCTCGTCAGCGTCGCCTTGACGGCGCTGGGGGCGGCGGGCTTGGTCCCCTCCTCAGCGGAGGAAGGCCCACCGGACTCGGGGCCCTCTTCGGGCTCGGGCTTCTTCTCGGTCGTCACTGTCGTTCCCCCCGCTTCCTCCTCGGTCGATCTCGAGGAGTCCTGGGCATCCGACTCCGCCGACCCCGCCGTTTCCACGTCCGTGTCACCGGCGGCCGAAGCCGCGTCGGAATCGTTGCTGGTGGTGTTCCGCTGGTTCTCAGACATAGAAGCGCTACCGCTGGACTTTCGTTGAGACGGGTCGGTGCGTGTGTCCCGCGGGACCCCAGAAAGGAACCCCACGGGACGTACTGGGCTTAACGCGCAGTCTAGGCCTCAGGGTTGCCATCGTCGGCGACCGAGTCGTCGCCCGTGTCGGCGACCTCCTCGACCGCGTCGGCGACCTCTTCGACCTCCTCGGCCTCAGCAGCCTCGGCGTTGGCGGCGACGGCCACGATCTTGTTCCCCTTGTCGAGGTTCATCAGCCGGACACCCATGGTGGTGCGGCCGGACTGCTTCACCTCAGCGGCACCGGTACGGATGACCCCGCCGGACGAGGTGATCGCGAAGATCTCGTCGACCTCCGGGTCCACCATCATGGCGCCGACGAGCTTGCCGCGTGCCTCCACGACCTTGGCCGTCAGCACGCCCTTGCCGCCGCGGTTCTGCAACGGGTACTGCTCCGAGGGGGTCCGCTTGGCGTACCCGTTCTCGGTGGTGACCAGCACGTCGGTGGAACCGTCGTCCGGGCGGATGACGTCCATGGAGAGCAGGTAGTCGCCCTCCAGGAAGCGCATACCGATCACGCCGCTGGTCGCCCGGCCCATGGGACGCAACGACTCGTCGGAGGCCGGGAAGCGGATCGCCTGGGCGTCACTGGAGATCAACAGCAGGTCGTCGCCGGGGAACACCAGGCGAGCGGCGATCAGCTCGTCCTCCTCGCGGAGGTTGATCGCGATGATGCCCGCAGCGCGCGCGGAGTCGAAGTCCTCCAGGCGCGACTTCTTGACCAGCCCTTCGCGGGTGGCCAGCACCAGGTAGGGCGCGGCCTCGTAGTCGCGCAGCGCCATGATCTGCGCGATCTCCTCACCCGGTTGGAAGGGCAGCAGGTTGGCGACGTGCTGGCCGCGCGCGTCACGCGCGGCCTCCGGCAGCTCGTAGGCCTTCGTCCGGTACACCCGGCCCTGGTTCGTGAAGCACAGGATCCAGTGGTGGGTGGTGGTGACGAAGAAGTGCTGGACGATGTCGTCCTGCTTGAGCTGGGCGCCCCGCACGCCCTTGCCACCGCGCTTCTGCGCCCGGTAGCTGTCGATCCGGGTGCGCTTGGCGTACCCCCCGCGGGAGATCGTGACGACCACGTCCTCCTCGGCGATGAAGTCCTCCATGCGCATGTCACCCTCGAACGGGATGATGTGCGTGCGCCGCTCGTCGGCGTACTTCTCGACGATCTCGCCCAGCTCTTCGCGGATGATGCTCCGTTGGCGGACGTCCGAGGAGAGGATGTCGTTGTAGTCCTCGATGAGCGCCATGAGCTCGTCGTACTCGGCGGTCAGAGCGTTGCGCTCCAACGCGGCGAGCTTGCGCAGCTGCATGTCCAGGATGGCACGGGCCTGGATGTCGTCGATCTCCAGCAGGTCCATCAGGCCGGTGCGCGCCGCGTCCGCGGAGGCGCTGCCCCGGATGAGCTTGATGACCTCGTCGATGCGGTCCATGGCCCGCAGGAGGGCACGCAGGATGTGCGCCCGCTCCTCGGCCTTGCGCAGCAGGTACTGTGTCCGCCGGACAATGACTTCGATCTGGTGCTTGACCCAGTGGCGGATGATCTGGTCCAGGCGCAGAGTGCGCGGCACCCCGTCGACCAAGGCCAGCATGTTCGCGCCGAAGGTGTCCTGCAGCTGGGTGTGCTTGTACAGGTTGTTCAGTACGACCTTGGCCACCGCGTCGCGCTTGAGCACGATGACCAGGCGCTGACCGGTACGGCCGCTGCTCTCGTCGCGCACATCGGCGATGCCGCTCATCTTGCCTTCCTTGACAAGATCGGCGATCTTCAGTGCGAGATTATCCGGGTTGACCTGGTACGGCAGCTCGGTGATGACCAGCGTCTGGCGGCCCCGGCTGTCCTCCTCGACCTCGACCACGGCGCGCATGGTGATGGAACCGCGCCCGGTCCGGTAGGCCTCCTCGATCCCGCGCCTACCCACGATGAGTCCGCGGGTCGGGAAGTCGGGGCCCTTGACGCGGGCGATGAGCTGGTCGAGCAGCTCCTCGTCCTCGGTGTCGGGGTTGTCGAGGTACCAGTTGACGCCGTCGGCGACCTCGCGCAGGTTGTGCGGCGGGATATTGGTCGCCATCCCGACCGCGATACCCGAGGAGCCGTTGACGAGCAGGTTCGGGAAGCGTGCGGGCAGCACTACGGGCTCGGTGGACCGGCCGTCGTAGTTCGGCCGGAAGTCGACGGTCTCCTTGTCGATGTCCCGGAGCATCTCCATGGCCAGCGGCGCGAGCTTGGACTCGGTGTAGCGCATGGCGGCAGCCGGGTCGTTGCCCGGTGAGCCGAAGTTGCCGTTCGGGTCGACCAGCGGCATCCGCATCGACCACCACTGGGCCAGGCGGACCAGGGTGTCGTAGATGGCGCTGTCACCGTGCGGGTGGTAGTTACCCATCACGTCGCCGACCACGCGGGCGCACTTGAAGTACCCGCGGTCGGGACGGTAACCGCCGTCGTACATCGCGTAGAGCACGCGCTGGTGGACCGGTTTGAGGCCGTCCCGGACATCGGGGAGGGCGCGGCCCACGATGACCGACATCGCGTAGTCGAGATAGCTGCGCTGCATCTCGACCTGGATGTCGACGGGCTCGATCCGGTCGGTCACGCGCTCCGCTGACTCGACGGGGAGGTCCCCTCCCTCAGGGGTGCCGGGGTTGTTCGCATCCGTCACGGATGTCGGTCCCTTCTACGAAGCTTGCTTGAGCAGGGGTGGGATCGCGCCTAGATGTCCAGGAAGCGGACGTCCTTCGCGTTGCGCTGGATGAAGGCGCGCCGCGACTCGACGTCCTCACCCATGAGCACGCTGAACATCTCGTCGGCCTGGGCCGCGTCCTCCAGGTTGACCTGGTGCAGGACGCGGTTGTCCGGGTCCATCGTGGTGTCCCACAGCTCGTTGGCGTTCATCTCGCCCAGACCCTTGAAGCGCTGCACCATGTCTCGGGGGCGCGGGTCCCTCTTCCCTCGTGCGACCCCCTCCTCGATGAGCTGGTCGCGCTGGGGGTCGGAGAAGGCGTAGCTCGCGTCGCTGCCCTTCTGGTCCCACTTGATCTTGTACAGCGGCGGTGCGGCCAGGTACACGCGTCCGGCCTCGACCAGCGGCTTCATGAAGCGGAACAGCAGCGTGAGCAGCAGCGTCCGGATGTGCTGGCCGTCGACGTCGGCGTCGGCCATCAGGATGATCTTGTGGTAGCGCAGCTTGTCGGCGTCGAAGTCCTCGTGGATACCGGTGCCCAGGGCGGTGATGATGGCCTGGACCTCGTTGTTCTTGAGGATCCGGTCGATCCTGGACTTCTCCACGTTCAGGATCTTGCCGCGGATGGGCAGGATGGCCTGGTTGTGCGGGTTGCGGCCGCCCTTCGCGGAACCGCCGGCCGAGTCACCCTCGACGATGTAGACCTCGCTCTCCTCCGGGTCCGTGGACTGGCAGTCCGACAGCTTGCCCGGGAGGGAGGTGGTCTCGAGAAGGGTCTTGCGACGGGTCAGGTCGCGGGCCTGGCGGGCGGCGACACGGGCTCGGGCGGCCTGGCTGGCCTTGGACACGATGTCCTTGGCCTCGCCGGGGTTGCGCTCGAACCAGTCGCGCAGATGTTCGTTGGTGACCTTCTGGACGAAGGACTTGGCCTCGGTGTTACCGAGCTTCGTCTTGGTCTGCCCCTCGAACTGCGGGTCCGCGAGCTTGACCGAGATGATGGCGGTCAGGCCCTCGCGGATGTCGTCACCGGTGAGGTTGTCCTCCTTGTCGCGCAGCAGCCGCTGGTCCCGGGCGTACCGGTTGACCAAGGTGGTGAGCGCGGAGCGGAAGCCCTCCTCGTGGGTGCCGCCCTCCGCCGTGTTGATCGTGTTGGCGAAGGTGTGGACCGAGGAGGTGTACGACTGGTTCCACTGCATGGCGACCTCGACGGCGATGCCGTCGCCCTCTTCCTCGAAGGAGACGATCGACGCGTGCGCCGGCTCCTTCTTGGCGTTGATGTGCCGGACGTAGTCCGACAGGCCCTCCTCGTAGTGGAAGGTGTTGACGGTCGGCCCGCCGTCGGTGTGCTCGGGCCGCTCGTCGCGGATGGTGATGGACAGCCCCTTGTTGAGGAAGGCCATCTCCTGCATCCTGCGGGAGAGCGTCTCGAACGAGTACGTGGTGGTCTCGAAGATGCCGCCGTCGGCCCAGAACGTGATCTGGGTACCGGTCTCGTCGGTCGCCTCGCCCTCGATGAGGTCGCCGGTCGGGGCGGTCATCTCGTAGTGCTGGCGCCACACGTGGCCGTTTCGTCGGATCTCCACGTCCAGTGCCGTGGACAGCGCGTTGACGACGGAGACGCCGACACCGTGCAGACCACCGGAGACCGCGTACGACTTGCTGTCGAACTTGCCGCCCGCGTGCAGCGTGGTGAGCACGACCTCGACCGCCGGACGCTTCTCCACCGGGTGGAGGCCGATCGGAATACCTCGGCCGTTGTCGGCCACCCTGACCCCGCCGTCGGCGAGCAGCGTCACCTCGATGGCGTCCGCGTAGCCCGCCATCGCTTCGTCGACCGAGTTGTCGACCACCTCTGAGACCAGGTGGTGCAGCCCTCGCTCACCGGTGGAACCGATATACATTCCCGGGCGCTTGCGTACTGCTTCAAGCCCCTCGAGAACCGTGATTGATCCTGCGTCGTAGTCGTCGTAGGCCAAGTGGGAACACCCTCCTGCTGGGGACGCCTGCCGGCGGCGGCCGAACGGACGACGGTCAACCCACGGCAGAGTGATCGGAGGGCCGACGTACCGCGACACCTGGGGGATCACCGTTCGCCGTATGGGCCGTCCGCCCACCCTCTACACGGGGGCGTGGCACCGGCTACAGGCGTCTTAAGAACCGCCTCCATGATACCCCGCGCGGGGCGACAAAGTGGCATTGGCGGCCCTGTGCCGCATCAGAACGAACGCTTAGGGAGGGACCCGAGCCCCTACACGCGGGAGACCCCTTGCGCAAGTCCCGGCGCGGTTCAGTGCCCTGGAAGAGGGTTCACCTTCCGGTCACCAAGGGCCACCCGCCTCGGGCCACAGAGGCGCCCTCGCACCACACTCCCACCCCCCGCCCCGGGAAGAGACTCGAAAACCGCAGGTCAAAATAGGTATCAGCGGGATTGGGGCTGTCCCGGCGCCGGAGCCCCGGCCGGGTCAGCGGCGCCGGAAACCGGGCCCTTTGACCTTGATGGCAACGACGGTGCCGTCACCCAACTCCTCGTTCAGGCGGCGCATCAGATCCCGCACCATCGCTCGCGCGTGGGCCGCCATTGTCGGAGAATCAGCCACCACTACGAGTTCACCCTCCGAATAACTCTCAGGTCGCAGGTGTTCCGCGTTGAATTCGCCGACGATGTCCGCCCATCGACCGAAAACGCCGCCGATAGCCACCTGCTCCTGCCAACCGTGTTCGATCAGCCAGGTCCGTACCGCGTCGCCGAAGAGTTGGGGCTCGTTCCGTGACCGCAACCGGCCACGCCTCTTAGCCCGGTGGGGTCCTCGGGGGACGGCTCCGCGCTCACGGGCCTCCGCCTTGGCTCGGGCCAGCGCCTGGCGGGCCAGGTCCGCACCCGTGGCGGAGGGCACCACCGGTGTGGCCGGGGAGGCTTCGGCGGAGGAGAGGGGGCGATCCACAGGCTGTGGACGGCCCGAGCGGGACGGACCCCCCGGGTTTCCGCGGCCACCCCGGGGATCCACATGCTGTGGACGGCCCTCACTCACCCTCGACCACCCCCTGGTGAACCCCGAACCGGGCACCGTCCAGCTCCTTGGGAATGTCGTCGCTCACCGCGGCGGTCACCAGGACCTGTTCGGCTCCGAGCACCCGCTCGGCCAGCCTGCGGCGCCGTTCCGCGTCCAGTTCGGCGAACACGTCGTCCAGGATCAGGACCGGGTCGTCCCCCTCGGCCCGCAACAGCTCGAATGCAGCCAGCTTGAAGGACAGCGCGAACGACCACGACTCGCCCTGGCTGGCGTACCCCTTGGCGGGCAGGTCACCGAGTTGGAGGTGGAGGTCGTCCCGGTGGGGTCCGACCAGGCTGACCCCGCGCTGGAGTTCACGGTCCCGCGCGGCGGTCATCGCCTCGCGCAGGATGTCCACAAGCTGTGGACGGTCGCGCGGGATCTCCCGCCCCTCCGGAACAGCCGAACTCCGGTAGGTGGGTACCGCCGGTCCACCGGAATCCGTCAGCCCCGAGTAGGAAGTGGCGATGAGCGGACGGAGCTCCTCCACCAGGCCCAACCGGGCGGCCAGCAGCTCCGCCCCGGTCTCGGCGAGGTGGGCGTCCCACACCTCCAGCGTGCTCAAATCCGGGGCGGCGCGCTGGCGCAGGCGGGCCGATGCCGACTTCAGTAGGGCGTTGCGCTGCTTGAGCACCCGGTCGTAGTCGGAGCGCACCCCCGCCATCCGAGGGGCCCGCGCTACAAGGAGGTCGTCGAGGAACCGGCGCCGCTCGCCCGGATCGCCCTTGACCAGGGCCAGGTCCTCGGGGGCGAAGAGCACGTTCCGGAGGATGCCGAGTACCTCGCGGGGGCGCCCAGCGGCCCCCCGGTTGACCCGCGCGCGGTTGGCCCGCCCCGGGTTGATCTCGAGGTCCACCATCATGTCCCGTCCGTCGCGGACGACCTTCGCGCTGACGATCGCGCGGGGCGCGCCCTGCCGGACCAGCGGTGTGTCGGACGAGACGCGGTGGCTGCCGAGTGTGGCGACGTAGCCGATCGCCTCGACCAGGTTGGTCTTGCCTTGGCCGTTGGCGCCGACGAACACGCTCACACCCGGTTGGAGTTCCAGCAGGGCCGACTCATAGGACCGGAAGTCGGCCAGTTGCAGGTGGGAAACGTACATCCGGCCTTCCTCCTGGAGCTGGGGGAGCGGAAACGGGGAGTGGTGGAACGGGTGGGGAAACGGATCTGGGGCGGCCCGGCCTACACCGAGCCGCCCCAGAGAAGAGGGGCCGACTAGTCCTTGTCGCCTTGGTCCTTGTCGGCGGCCTTGGTGACGGCGTGTCCGCCGAACTGGTTGCGCAGGGCCGCGACGACCTTCATCGACTGGCTGTCGTCCTGGCGGGAGGCGAAGCGCGCGAACAGCGAGGCGGTGATCGCCGGGGCCGGGACCGCGAGGTCCACTGCGGCCTGTACTGTCCACCGGCCCTCGCCGGAGTCCTGGGCGTAGCCCCGCAGACCGGACAGGTCCGGGTCCTCCTCCAGTGCCCGGGAGAGCAGGTCCAGCAGCCAGGAGCGCACGACGGTGCCCTCACGCCAACTCTCGAAGGTGCCGGGGACGTCGTCCACGATGCCGGAAGCGACCATGAGCTCGTAGCCCTCCGCGAAGGACTGCATCATGCCGTACTCGATGCCGTTGTGGACCATCTTGACGAAGTGCCCGGCACCGACCGCCCCCGCGTGCACGAAGCCGCCACCGTCGTCGGGGGTCAGGGACTCGAAGACGGGGCGCAGGCGCTCCACGTCCTCGGCGCCGCCGCCGACCATGATCCCGTAGCCGTTCTGGCGACCCCAGACACCGCCGCTGACCCCGGCGTCGAGGTAGCCGATCCCCTTGGCTGTGAGCGTTTCAGCGCGGGTTCGATCGTCGGCGTAATGGGAGTTGCCGCCCTCGACGATGACGTCGCCCTCGGCGAGGAGGTCGCCCAGCTCGCGGATGATCGCCGCGGTCGGGTCACCGGCCGGGACCATCACCCACACGACCCGGGGCGCCTCGAGGCGGTCGACGAGCTCGGTGAGCGTTTCGACGTCGCGTTCGCCGGGGGAGACGTCGTAACCGACGACCTCGTGGCCCTTCTCGCGGAGGCGGGCGGCCATGTTGCCGCCCATCTTGCCGAGGCCGATCATTCCGAGTTGCATGCTTGGGCTCTCCCTAGGGCACCTGTGGACACGTGGAAGCCGACCGGCCCCGGAGGAAGTCCCTGGGCCGGAAGGCGGACGCCGGATGTGTGAGCGGGCCTTCCGGTCAGCCGGACAGGCGTACCGGCATGATCAGGTAGCGGTACTCGGGGGACGAACCCTCCTCGGCCGGCTTGCCGGTGAGGATCGCGGGCTTGGTCGAAGTGGTGAAGTGCAGGCGGGCCACGTCGGTGCCGATGGCGCCGAGGCCGTCCAGCAGGAACCCGGAGTTGAATGCGATCTGGATGTCGTCGCCGTCGAGGTCGGCCTCGAGGGTCTCCACAGCCTGTGCGTCTTCACCGGTGCCGGCCTCGAGGACCAGCGAACCCTGTGAGAAGGCGAGCCTCAGCGGGGTGTTGCGCTCGGCGACCAGCGAGACGCGCTTGACCGCCTCGACGAAATCGGAGCGGCTGATCTCGGCAACGGTATTGAAGCTGTCCGGGAGCAGGGCCCGGTACTTGGGGAACTCGCCGTCCAGCAGACGGGTGGTGGTCCGGCGTCCGCCGCCCTCGAAGCCCATCATGCCCTCGCCGGTGTCGCTGCCCGAGAGGGCGACCGAGACCTCGGCTCCGGAAGTCAGCGACTTGGCGGTGTCGTGGAGGGTCTTGGCGGGGACGAGTGCGACGGCGGAGAGCTCGGGGTTCTCCGGCTTCCACTTCAGCTCGCGGACGGCGAGGCGGTAGCGGTCGGTGGAGGCGAGGGTGATGGTCTCGCCCTCGATCTCGACCCGGATGCCGGTGAGCATGGGGAGCGTGTCGTCCCGGCCGGCAGCCACGGCGACCTGGCTGACCGCGGAGGCGAACACGTCGCTGCCGATGGTCCCGCTCACCCCGGGCATCTCCGGGAGCGACGGATAGTCCTCGACCGGCATGGTGTTCAGGGTGAACTTCGCGCTTCCACAGGTGACGACGACCTTGGGGCCGTCCGTGGAGATTTCCACGGTCTGTGGAGGAAGGTTGCGGGTGATCTCGGCGAGGAGGCGGCCGGAGACCAGGGTCTTGCCGGCCTCTTCGATCTCGATGTCCACCGAGACCTGGGCGGAGACCTCGTAGTCGAAGCCGGACAGGCGCAGCCGCTGGCGGTCGTCGGTCTCGCCGGCGTCCAGCAGGATTCCGGCGAGCACCGGCACAGAGGGGCGCGTCGGCAGTGTGCGCGCTGTCCAGGCGACAGCGTCAGCCAGTACGTCGCGTTCGACCCGGAACTTCACTTTCCGACTCACTTTCCGCACGACCGGTGGACCGGTCGCAGCCTCAACGTTGCAGGTCGTGGGTGTCTCGTGGGCCTACCGAGGGCTCCGTCAACAGGGTGTGGACAGGACCGCGCCGAACGGGGTCCAGCCACTGGGAGCCGCCTCGGTACCCGTAGGGGTCACCGCTCAGGTCTTGGCGGCGGCGGTGGACAGGGGCGAGACCACACGTTACCCGGATTCACTGGTTGCTGCTGCCAGCTCAGAACCTGACCGCCGTCACTCCGATCTCGGGGCTTTGTCCACAGATTTTGCGCGGAGCGGTTTTGAAGCCACATCTGGGTTACTCAAGGTGCGCAGTAGTAGTAGGGCCTGTGGATAGTGTGGATAACCATTAAATCCGCAGGTCAGACAGCGAATTTTTGTCCACAGGCTTTGTGGATGAGCCTGTGGGTAACTCGATCGTCTTGTGGACGGAAAGAGAGGCCCACATGTTGTCCACACCGCGTCCACAGGTCCATCCACAGGTTTTCCCCAGGTTGTCCACAGCGGCCTGTGGTTTGGTGATCCGATGACGGGTGAGTGCGTCCACAGGAGTACCCCCGGTTACCCACAGCCCAAGCGCAGTTGTCCACAGATTATCCACAGGGTTGTCCACAGTTTTGGCGCCTCTCCTGTGGATAACTTTCTCGAGAAAGCTCAAAATTTTTTTCCGGGCCTCAACGCATACCTCTCGAACCTGGACAAACAGTCTGTGCACAGGGTTTTCCACAGGCCTCCCGCGAGTTGTGCGCATCGACCGTTGTCATCGTGCCCCGACAGCCTGTCCGCCGGTGGGTGTGTGACGGACAACAGGGGCTGGAAGCCCTGGGAGACAGGGAAAATCGTGCGTGTCCGGCACAGAAGGTGCCGTTGAGCCATGACACGGGCGTACCTCCCTCCATGGGAGCAACGGCCACACAGGCCTGTGGATAACTCACTCTCGGCGGTTCTGGCTCGGGGCGACCGCGAAGGACGGGCCGACCAGCGGGCCGATGCCGTGCACAGGAACCGGAACCTCGTCCGAAGCCCGGGCACACCACAAGGAAGGGGGCCGGCCCGATCGGGCCGGCCCCCTTCCTTGTGGCCTATTCCGCTCCGGCCGACGGGCTCAGGTCAGCGAGGGCTGGTCCTTGATCCGGCTGGTGAGTTCGTGGACCTGGTTGTAGATGGAGCGCCGCTCCGCCATCAGGGCCCGCACCTTGCGGTCGGCGTGCATGACCGTGGTGTGGTCGCGGCCGCCGAACTGTTGGCCGATCTTCGGCAGGGAGAGCTCGGTGAGCTCCCGGCACAGGTACATGGCGATCTGTCTGGCCGTCACCAGCACACGAGAACGGGAGGTTCCGCAGAGGTCCTCCACGGTCAGCCCGAAGTACGCCGCGGTCTGGGACATGATCGCCCCGGCGGTGATTTCCGGCACCTCCGTGCTCGGCACGAGGTCGCGGAGCACCTGTCCGGTCAGGTCCAGGTCCACCGACTGCCGGTTGAGGCTGGCGAAGGCGGTCACGCGGATGAGCGCGCCCTCGAGCTCCCGGATGTTGGTCGAGATCTTGCTGGCGATGAACTCCAGCACCTCCGGTGGGGCTGCCAGCCCCTCCTGAGCCGCCTTCTTGCGCAGGATGGCGATCCGGGTCTCCAACTCGGGTGGCTGCACGTCGGTGAGCAGACCCCACTCGAAGCGGCTCCGCATCCTGTCCTCCAGTGTGGTCAGCTGCTTGGGCGGCCGGTCACTGGAGATGACGATCTGCTTGTCGGAGTTGTGGAGGGTGTTGAAGGTGTGGAAGAACTCCTCCTGCGTCTGCTCCTTGTTCTCCAGGAACTGGATGTCGTCCACGAGGAGCACGTCGATGTCGCGGTAACGGCGGCGGAATCCGTCCGCCTTCCCGTCCCGGATCGAGTTGATGAACTCGTTGGTGAACTCCTCCGAGCTCACGTACCGCACTCGGGAGCCTTCGTAGAGCCGGTGCGTGTAGTGGCCGATGGCGTGCAGGAGGTGGGTCTTGCCGAGCCCGGAACCGCCGTGGATGAACAGCGGGTTGTACGCCTTGGCCGGAGCTTCGGCGGCGGCGACCGAGGCGGCGTGCGCGAACCGGTTGCTGGAACCGATGACGAAGGTGTCGAAGGTGTACTTCGGGTTCAGCCTTGCGTGCTCACCCGGCGGAATCTCCGGTGAACGGCCGGGAGGAGATGTCGGCGAGGCCGAGGCTCTCCTCCTCTCCACCTCTGGTTCGGAGGGAGCGGGTCCGGGGGCGCCGGGCGCGGGAAGCCCGGGCCCAGGGGAGCTGGGCTTGGGGGGTCCGGGCTCAGGGGGTCCGGGCTCAGGGGGTCCGGGCTCGTCGATCGGTTCGACGGGCAGCCGTTCGGACACGTCGTCGCCGTCCGGCACTGAGGGGGCGGCCGGCTGGGACGCGGGCGGTGGCGGGGGAGTGGCCGCCGGGGTCTCCCAGCGGTTGGGCTCGTCCCACGCGGCCTCGCCCCAGCTCTGCTGCTGCCACAGCTGTTCCTGGGCCGGCTGCTCCCAGCCGACCGGACTCGACCACGGGGAAGGCGCTTCCTGCTCCGGTGCCTGGGCGGCGCCTTCGGGGCCGCTCTGGGGTGCCGGGGCCGGTGCGGGTGTCGGCGCGGGTGCTGGCGCCCAACCACTCGGGTCCGGGGCCGCGTGCGGCTCATCGGGCCGCTGCGGCTGGTGGGCGCGGGGAGGCTGCGCTTCCGCGGGCTGTGGCCCTCCAGCAGGGGGTGTGGAATCGAGCAGGTCGGCCTGCTGCTGCACCGGAGGCTGCTGTGCCTGCGCAGGCTGCACCGGCGCTTGCTGTAGCTGCGATGGGTCGTGCTGCTGAGGGTGCTGCGGCTGGGGCTCTGCCGCGCCCGGGTGGGCGCCCAGTGCTTCCGCGGGGTGCGGTGCGGCCGGGCGGGCGTGCTGTCCGCGCGGCTCCTGCGCCGGGGACTCCGGAGGGGCCGGTTCGGCGGGGGAAGGCTGTTCGGGACGCTGCGGGCCCGGCGCCTGCTCCTGGGGCGGGTTGAGGGGGCTGGGTGCACCTTGGGGGCTGTGGTCCCTGCCCGCGCTGTAGGAAGCTGGGGTCGGGGGCGGTGTCGGTACCGCGGTGGGGTCCACGGTCACCGCGACCCGGATGTCCCGCCCGAGGTGAACGGAGAGGGCCTTGCTGATCGCCGGGTAGAGGCGCGTCTCCAGGACCTTCTTGGTGAACTCGTTGGGTGCCGCGATCAGCGCGGTGTCCTCGATCAGGCCCAGCGGACGGGTCTGCGGTAGCCAGGCGCGCTGGTGCGCGGGCAGGGAGTCGTTGTCGATCCCGTCCAACACGCTCGACCAGACCATTGCGAGGTTGACCTGTGCTTCAGCCAAGGTGACCTGCCATGGTTGCTGTCCCTTCAGTGCGGATCTGTTCGGTGCGGATTGGAGGCGGTGAGGGGACGGGGAGGCGGGTACGGAGTCACTCGTGCGCGTGGGCACCCCTGGGCCCACCCATCCCATTGTCCTCCCCTCTGCGGTGTGCCGGGGCAGGAGGGTGGCGGCGTGGTCGGTCGGTTCGGTCGTCCGGGCCCTGTGGACAACGCGGCGGCCGGAGAGTGACCAAAGTTCTGACTACCCCTGGGTATCCACAGCTCGGGGAGGTTGTCCACACGTTGTGCACAGGTTTATCCACAGGATGGCAGCTGGCTGTGCGTTGTGCAGGGTTATCCACAATTTGCAGGTCATCGCATGTGTAAAGCGCCTGGGTCCGGCTTCGGTGCGGCAACAGAGGGCGCCGGGTGAAAGTTATCCACAGGGCGAGGTTATCCACAGGATGTGTGCCCCGTGGAGGCTCCGCCCCCTGTGGACAACCCGTTTTCCACAGGGGCGGGGGTAGACTATGCGCAGTGGCGGTCGCCACCGGATCCGCAGGCTCCCGAGCACGCGGCCGGGGCCACCATGAGCAGGTCTGATTTGACCCCGACGGGGTCAGGTCGTATCTTCTATATGCTTATGCCGTGGATTCTGCCTGCGCTCGTGTTCGCACGACAGCGCGGTCGCGGCACCAGCACAGTGAGACCCCGCATATCCTGGGGGTCTGTCGTAGTACTTTCCTGACACGCCCCTGGAGCCAGTAGTGAGCAAGCGTACGTTTCAGCCGAACAACCGGCGTCGCGCGAAGGTCCACGGCTTCCGGCTGCGCATGCGTACGCGCGCCGGTCGCGCCACCATCGCCTCGCGTCGTCGTAAGGGACGCGCCGCGCTGACCGTGAGCCACTAGGCTGCGTCAAGCCTCAAGTCTTCACTGGGACCGGTCCGGCCTACTCGCCGGCCGGTCCCTTTGTCGTGGGGCACGGATCCGGTAGCCGAGGGTCGTGCCGCACCCCTCTCCCGGAGGAACGCCGATGTTGTCGCCGGAGAACCGGATGCGCCGCAGCGCCGAGTTCGGAACGGTCATGCGTTCGGGACGGCGCGCATCGCGCGACGCCCTGGGCGTCGTCTACCTTGCTCCCGGAGCATCATCCGACACCGACGCGACGGTACCGCCGCGCGTCGGTTTTGTCGTGAGTAAGGCGGTCGGGGGAGCGGTGGTGCGCAAGCGCGTGCAGCGCAGGCTGAGGCACGCCGTACGGGCTCGGTTGCCCGGACTGCCAAACGGTAGCCTGCTGGTAGTACGAGCCAAGCCCTCCGCCGCCACCAAACGGCAGGAGGACTTGGCGGTGCAACTCGACAGTGCGATCGCCGCGGCACAGCGACCGCGTGGCGCTTCGCGACGCCGACGAGGCCGTGGAGGACCACGCCCGGAAGCGGTCGAGGCGGCGAAGAGCGAAGCGGACGATGACCGTCGCCCCCCTGAGGGCGGAGAACGGTGGGCGAAGCCATGATCGAGCACAGACCGACGTCGTTGGCGCGGTTGTTGATCCTGCCCATTCGCGGTTACCAGCGTTTCATCAGCCCGCTCTTCCCCCCGGTCTGTCGTTTCTACCCGTCGTGCAGTGCGTACGCCGTCGAGGCGCTCCGCGTTCACGGGGGGCTGCGCGGGTTGTGGTTGGCCGTTAGGCGCATCGCCCGCTGTCACCCCTTCAACCCGGGGGGTCTTGATCCGGTTCCGCTGCCCAAGGGGGACCGGAACGAGGAGTCCGAGGAATCCAGGGGCGGAACCGGGGATACCGGCACCGCCACCGGGGACCAGTAGTTTCACTGAACGAGGAGTTGGCCGGTGCTGGACTGGCTTTACAACATCATCGGCCACGTGTTGGTCTGGATCCACTCGGGTCTGACCTTCATCGGCCTGAACCCTGACAGCGGGTGGGCCTGGGGCCTGTCCATCGTGCTGCTTACCTGTGTGATGCGCCTCCTGATGGTGCCGCTGTTCGTCAAGCAGATGAACACGCAGCGCAAGATGCAGGAGGTGCAACCGAAGATCGCGAAGCTTCGGGAGCGCTACAAGCACGACAAGGAGCGGCTCCAGAAGGAGTCGATGAAGCTGTACCAGGAGAGCGGCACCAACCCCATCATGGGCTGCCTCCCGCTCCTGCTCCAGATGCCGGTCTTCTTCGCCCTGTTCAATGTGCTGCGCAACGTGGCCGAGGGCAACGTCCGGTTCGGCTTCACGGAAGAGCTGGTCAACAGCGCACGCGAGGCGCTGATCTTCACCGCCCCCATCGCCGCCCAGTTCAACACGTCCCCCGAGGACCTGCAGGCTCTGGGTGCCACCAACCCCACCATGGCGAAGGTCGTCATCGCCATCGCCTGTGTGGTCATGGGTCTGACGACCTTCCTGACCATGCGTCAGAGCATCAAGCGCAGCATCGCGCAGCAGCCTGACAACCCGATGATGCAGACCCAGAAGATCATGATGTACATGGCGCCCGCTTTCGGGCTCTTCGGCCTCATGATGCCCATCGGTGTGCTCGTCTACTGGGTCACGTCCAACGTGTGGACGATGGTGCAGCAGCACTTCCTGTACAAGAACCAGCCGCTGCCCGGCCAGGAGGACGAATCGGGCAAGGGCACCGCGTCCAAGGGCTCAGCCAAGGGAATGCTCGGCCGGAAGAAGGCCCCGGAACCCGCTCCGGAGCCGAAGGAAGAGCCTAAGATCGAACGCAAGCAGCCGAAGAAGCAGTCGCGCTCCAAGCGCACCGGTGGGTCCAAGTAGGGACTCCCTGTTTCGTGTCGGCGGCCACGACTTTCGAGTACGCAGGCGACAATGCCCCTGAGGCGTACGACGACCAGGGCCTGACGGATTGAGGAGACGGGATCGCCGTGGGAAGTAGCGAGGAAGAGAGCGGTGGCGTGGCTGTGGCTGAGTCGCCTGAAGCCGGAATCGACATTGGTGCCCTGGAGAACGAGGGCGATATCGCCGCGGACTACGTCGAGGGACTCCTCGACATCGCGGACTTCGACGGCGACATCGACATGGATGTCGAAGGTGACCGCGCTATGGTCTCTGTCGTCGGCACTACCCTCGACGAGCTGATCGGTGAGGACGGCGAGGTCCTGGAGGCCCTTCAGGAGCTGACCCGTCTGGCCGTGCACCGGGCCACTGGAGAGCGCAGTCGACTGATGTTGGACATCGGCGGATACCGCGAGGGTCGTCGGAAGGTGCTGTTCCAGACTGGCACCGAGGCCGCCGACAAGGTCAAGAAGTCTGGGGAGATCCATCCGCTGGAGCCGATGACCCCCTTCGAGCGCAAGGTCGTGCACGACGCGGTCGCCGCTGCCGGACTCCGGAGCGAGTCCGAGGGTGAGGAGCCCAATCGGTACGTGGTGGTCCACCCGGCCGACTAGCGGAAGAGCGGAAGCCAAGGGGGCGGTGTTTCACGTGAAACACCGCCCCCTTCGTTGTGCTTGAGGGCTTCGCCTGGGTTCCCCGGGGTGCCGGTTGTTTGCGTACCCGTCTGGAGTGGCCCGCGCGAGTGGGTTCTGACGGTGTTTCACGTGAAACCCGGGTGCGGCTCCCGCATAGGATCGTCCCTGAGTGTTTCCCTGTCCACGTATCGTTCCGCCCCGGTGCTTCCGGGCGGGTGAGTGTGGAACCCCGCGTCGAGTATGGGCGCGGGAGCGGGGTTGCTTCGTGCGCGCGGATGGCCGTCAGTCGCCGCGCGCTTTCCGCGTCGGTCGGCCCCCGCAATGTGGACAGGTCGACATGGCGACCCAACGGTTGATGGAAGTGACGATGGACCAGTTCCGACAGGTGGTGACCGATGACCTCGGGCGCTGAGGAACCCGCCGCTACGCTCTCCAGCCCGCCCCCACCGGCGGAGGCGGTGTTCGGGGAGGCTCTTCCCGTGGCGCGGCGCTACGCTGAACTCCTCGCGGATGACGGGGTGCGCCGGGGGCTGATCGGCCCGCGTGAGGTGCCCCGTCTGTGGGAGCGGCATCTCATCAACTGTGCTGTCGTCGAGGAATTGATCCCCGAAGGCGCCGATGTGGTCGACGTCGGGTCTGGTGCGGGGCTGCCCGGCCTGGTGCTCGGCCTGCTCCGCCCCGACATCAGGGTGACCCTCCTGGAGCCGCTGCTGAGGAGGACGGTCTTTCTCGAGGAGGCCGTGGAGAAGCTTGATCTGCCCAACGTGGAAGTTCGGCGTGGGCGCGCTGAGGAGGTGCACGGCGAACTACAGACGGATTTCGTCACCGCCCGCGCGGTCGCTCCACTGTCCCGGCTCGCGGGGTGGTCCTTGCCGCTCCTGCGCAGGAACGGGAGTTTGCTTGCGCTCAAGGGCGAGCAGGCTGAGAGCGAGTTGGCGGAGGCGGAGAAAGACGTTTCGAAACTGCGGCCTAGCGTCTGCGATCTGATCAGGGCTGGGCGCGGTAAAGTCGATCCCGCTACCACGGTCGTTCGCGTCACGGTGACATCCGACGGTGGTCCGCTCGCGTCGGGAGGTTCCCAGAAGAAGGCGCGCGGCGGCAAAAAGAAGCGCGGACGGAAGAGGTGAACTCATTCGTGCCCCAGAATCCAGACGACAACTTCGGTGTTTCACGTGAAACACCGATGGGTGGCTACGGAGACCTGCTCGATGTTTCACGTGAAACAGCGGAGGAATCCACAGTGGCCCACCCCCCAGAAGCAGGGGGCGGCGATGCGGCCCAAGACGGCCCCCCAGACACCCCCATCGCCCGAGCGGCCCATGCCGCGATGGCGGTTCGCGGGCACGAGGACCCCTGGCCTCGCCCCAAGTCCTGCCGGGTGATCAGTGTGGCCAACCAGAAGGGCGGGGTCGGCAAGACCACCACGACGGTGAACATCGCCGCCGCCCTGGCCATGAACGGACAGCGTGTCCTCGTGGTCGATCTCGACCCCCAGGGGAACGCATCCACCGCGCTCGGTATGGAGCGAGACACACAGACCCGTTCCATCTACCACTGCTTGGTTGAGGACGAGGAGATCCGGAAGCTGGCCCAGCCGGTGCCGGACATCCCGAACCTGTGGTGCGCACCGGCCACCATCGACCTGGCCGGCGCCGAAATCGAACTGGTTTCCTTGGTCGCCCGTGAGGCACGGCTCAAGCGGGCCTTCGATGCCTACGACACGTCGGACCTCGACTACATCCTCATCGACTGCCCTCCCTCGCTCGGCCTGTTGACGGTCAACGCGATGGTGGCGTGTGACGAGGTCATGATTCCGATCCAGTGCGAGTACTACGCGCTGGAGGGGCTCGGCCAGTTGCTGCGCAACGTGGATCTGGTCAAGTCGCACCTCAACACCGGACTGTCGATCAGCACGATCGTGCTGACGATGTACGACGGCAGGACCAGACTCGCCCAGCAGGTGGCGGACGAAGTCCGGTCGCACTTCGGCGAGATCGTCCTGGAGTCACTGGTGCCGCGGAGTGTTCGTGTCTCCGAGGCACCGAGCTATGGGCAGTCCGTCATGACGTACGACCCGGCGTCCACCGGTGCGGTGGCGTACTTGGAGGCGGCCCGAGAGATCGCCTTCCGGGCCGAAGGGCTCAACGCCGGTTAACGGCAGTTGTTTCACGTGAAACACTCCGCCCGGCCGGTGCGGTCGGGCGGAAGTAGGCAAAGAGTGTGGAGGGAGTTGCCGGTGAGCCAGCAGCGGCGCGGACTGGGCAAGGGGCTGGGGGCGCTCATCCCGCAGGGGCCGACGGCCCCCGCGCCGTCGGAGAGTGTTCTGGAATCCGCGGTGCCCGCCCCTGAGCCCTCCGAGGTTCAGGAGTCGACGGAGCTGCCGGACGGGACCTATATGGAGGAGGTCGAGCTCTCCTCGATCACCCCCAACCCCCGTCAGCCCAGGACGCATTTCGACGACGAGGCCCTGGAAGAGTTGAGGGAGTCGATCGTCGAGGTCGGCCTGCTCCAGCCGGTCGTGGTCCGCAAGCTCGAGGCGGGGGGAGCCCCGCGGTACGAGCTGATCATGGGTGAGCGGCGTTTCCGGGCGAGCAAGCTCGCGGGGCTCGACAGCATCCCGGCGATCGTCCGCAAGACGAGTGACGACGAGCTGCTCCGGGAAGCCCTTCTGGAGAACCTGCACCGTCAGGAGCTCAACCCGCTGGAGGAGGCGGCGGCGTACCAGCAGATGCTGGACGACTTCGGTACGACTCAGGCCGAGCTCGCCCAGCAGGTCGGCAAGTCGCGTTCGCACATCGCCAACACCCTGCGTCTGCTCAACCTTCCCGGGCGGGTGCAGACCCGCGTGGCGGCCGGTGTGCTGAGCGCGGGGCACGCGCGTGCGCTCCTGGCGATCGACGACCAGGATGCGCAGGAGCGCCTCGCCAAGCGGGTCAACGACGAAGGGTTGTCAGTGCGCTCTCTGGAGGAGCTCGTCGCCCTCAAGGAGATCCCGGAGGAGGAGAAGCCTCGTCGCTCGTCGGCGGGACGGATCAGCAACCCCCCTCAGGTCGAGGAGTGGGCTACCCGCATGGGGGACCGGCTCGACACCACTGTGAAGGTGGACATCGGCCGGAAGAAGGGCAAGATCGTCGTGGAGTTCGCGACGATGGAGGACCTGGAGCGGATCATCAGTCAGATGGACCAGGAGAACTGACCTCTCGCTCATGATGGCGGTGTTTCACGTGAAACACCGCCATCCTCATGTCAGCTGCCGGCTGGTGCGCGGGCGCTGTTCCAATCGGATCGGCCCCCGCTGTTTCACGTGAAACAGTCCGACGCGGGCCGCGGGGATCTGCATCAGCATCGGTCTGGCCGCCGCGCCCTCGCGTCCTCACGTTTCCGTGGTGGCACAGTGCCCCTGGGGGTGCGCGGCGGGGTTAATGCGGGTCCGAGTCCGCGGAGGCACAGAAAGGCCCCCAGGTTGGACCTGAGGGCCTTTGGCTGCTTCCTGCTGGCTCCTGGTTACAGGAACTCGGCGAGGTCCTTCTCCAGGACCCTCTTCGGCTTGGCGCCGATGATCTGCTTGACGACCTCGCCGTCCTTGTAGACGTTCATCGTCGGCAGGGACATGACGTTGTAGGCGCGGGGGGTCTCGGGGTTCTGGTCGGTGTTGAGCTTGACGACATCGATCTTGTCGGCGTACTCCTCGGCCAGCTTGTCCAGGACCGGGGCCATCTGCTTGCAGGGGCCGCACCAGTCGGCCCAGAAGTCCACCAGGACGGGCTTGTCACTGGCGAGAACGGTCTCCTTGAAGGAGGCGTCGGTGGCGGTCTTCACGGTGGACACTGCTTGGTTCTCCTTGGTTCGACGAAACCGGGCGGGAAAGCGGGGAGTGGCTCAGTGGCCGATGTCGGCCAGGTAGCGCTCCGCGTCCAAGGCGGCGGCGCAACCGGTGCCGGCGGCGGTGACCGCCTGACGGTACTGGTGGTCCACCACGTCGCCGGAGGCGAAGACACCCTCGAGGTTGGTCCGCGTGGACGGCGCGTCCACCTTCACGTAACCTTCCTCGTCGAGCTCGATCTGCTTCTGGAACAGCTCCACGCGCGGGTCGTGGCCGATCGCGACGAACAGGCCCGTCACGTCCAGGGTGCTGGTCTCGTTGGTCTTGTTGTTGATCAGCTTGAGGCCGCTGACCCGGTCCTCGCCCAGAACCTCGGTGATCTCGGTGTCCCAGAGGAACTTGATCTTGTCGTTGGCCAGGGCGCGGTCGGCCATGATGCGGCTCGCGCGGAGCTGGTCCCTGCGGTGGACGACCGTCACGGACTTGGCGAAGCGCGTGAGGAACAGGGCTTCCTCCATCGCGGTGTCGCCGCCGCCGGCCACGGCGATGTCCTGGTCGCGGAAGAAGAACCCGTCGCACGTGGCGCACCAAGAGGTGCCGCGGCCGGACAGTTCCTTCTCACCGGGGATGCCCAGCTCGCGGTAGCCGGAGCCGGTCGCCAGGATGATGGTGTGCGCGAGGAAGGTCTCACCGCCGGCGGTGACTTCCTTGACCGGCTTGGTCAGGTCCACGTCGGTGACGTCCTCGGGGACCAGCTCTGCGCCGAAGCGCTCGGCCTGCTTGCGCATGTGGTCCATGAGGTCCGGACCCATGATGCCGTCGGGGAAGCCCGGGAAGTTCTCCACGTCGGTGGTGTTCATGAGGGCACCACCCGCGGTGATGGACCCCTCGAACACGAGAGGGCGCAGTTCCGCACGCGCGGCGTACACAGCAGCGGTGTAACCCGCCGGTCCGGAACCGATGATGATGACATTGCGGACGTCACTCACGCTCTAGGCCCTTCACACAGTCGCTGCCCTGGCCACGGTGTGTGACCTGAGGGAAAGATGGTTAGCACAACCGATGGTAGGCGCCAGGCATTCCCGCTCTGACATCCCCCCAGCGTACGGGGGAGGGGTATAGCCCTCAGTTCGAGGACGGCCCCCCCCGCGGCGACCGGTGCTGATGGCTAGGGCCACACCCCCGGCGACGAGCCCCCAGAGGGCGTTGGTGGCGAGTACGGACGCCAGGCCGAAGGGGTTGGTGACCGGGCCCTGGAGCTCTCCGGTAAAGAACGGAGACAGCACGGCGCTCAGCACGATCACGAAGAGCCCGTAGGCCACGCCTGCGAGGACGAGCGTGAGGACCGGCCGCGGAGCTCTCGTGGCGACGACGGACGCGATCCAGACGACCGTGACGGTCAGGGTCACTCCCAGCTGTGCCCAAGGTGCCCCGATCGCCGCTGAGATGCCGGTGGCACTCATCAGCGGCCGGATCAAGGCCAGGGGGCCCCGAGCCCCAGTACCAGCGCCCAGGGGACGCCTGTCAAGGCACCGGAGGCCGGAGGTGTGGAGGCCGGGTCACCGGGGCGGCCCGGACGCTCTGAGCGGTTCTGGTCCATGAGTCTGCTCCGTTGGCTCGGTACGGCGGTCGCCGCACGGATCCTCCGGACGGTACGGACACCGGTGCTTCCAGGGCGTCCGTACCGGGTTCCTTCCGTGTACGGCGAAACGCGTAGTGGAGCGCGCCTTCGGTACGGGGTCCCCCGAGGCCGCGCTCCGTAGAATCGCCGCATGCCGGATCACTCCGCCCGCCAAGCGGTCATTGTCGACGCTCTGTTGGGCTTCGCCGTCTTCGCCGTGGTCGCCATCGCGATCGCGGCGGATCTAGGCGGGGGAGGAGACCTGCCGTCTGTCGTGGCCTACGGGTTCGCGGCCGCCCTCGGCCTGCTCATGCTGGCCCGGCGCCGGTGGCCCTTGGCAGTGCTGCTGGCCAGCGGCGCCCTCGTCGTCGTTTACCACGCCGCGGATCTGCCTGTTATCGGGCTGGCGGTCCCCGTCGCCGCCGCCCTGTACTCGTCGGCCGAACGGGGCCGCGCTGGCTGGGCTGCCGGGACAGCGGTGGTGCTGCTGGCGGTCTCCACCGTCGCGCGAGCCCTCGAAGGGCAGGACTTGGGCTTCCTCCTGGGATACGAACTTGCGTCCACGGGGGCGATCATGGGGGCCGCGATCGCTCTCGGGGACGGTACGCGCCAGCGACGGGAAGCTGCCCGGCAGCGCGAGCGCATCGCCGCGCTGGACGCCCAGGCGCGGGAGGCGGAGGCCGCCGAGCGCGTGACCCGGGAACGGGGGAGGATCTCCCGAGACCTGCACGACGCCGTCGGGCACCACCTGTCCGTGGTGTCGCTGCACGCCGCGGTGGCGACCGAGGCACTGGAGGAAGGGGCGGTGGATCTCACGGCGGCCCGGTCGGAGCTGGAGCACGTGACCCTGGCCTCCAAGGAGGGCCTGCGGGATATGCGGTCCACGGTGCGTGCGCTGCGCGAGCCCGGGCCTGAGGTCGACCGGGTCGCCGGGCTCGCCCACTTGGCGGACCTGATTGCCTCCGTCCGAGCAGCGGGGCTGCGGGTCGACGTTGTGGGCGGAGGCGGGGAGGACCTTCCCGGGATGGTCGACGCGGCCGCCTTCCGTGTGGTCCAGGAAGCGCTCACGAACACGCTGCGCCACGCGCGGGCACGGGGAGCGATGGTCGTTCTGGAACGCGGAGACGGTGGGCTCGACGTGACGGTCACCGATGACGGTCGGGGTGCCGCGCCGGACGGGGAAGAAGGGAGCGGGGTCTCGGGTATGCGGGAGAGGGTGCGGATGCTGGAGGGGACGCTGGAGGTCGGTGCGGCCGAGGGCGGCGGGTTCCGTGTGTGCGCACGGCTGCCGATCGGGGGCGCCGAGTGGTGAGGGTCCTGCTCGTGGACGACCAACCACTGGTGCGTGCGGGGGTGCGGTCGCTCCTGGAACGCGACGGCGATATCGAGGTGGTGGCCGAGGCAGCCGACGGTCGCCGGGCACTCGTCGAAACCGACCGCTTCCGCCCGGACGTGGTCCTGCTGGACCTGCAGATGCCGACCATGGACGGGCTCGGCGTGTTGCGGGAACTGGAACGTCGACGTGTCGACACGTCGGGGCGACGACATGTCGACACCCGGGTTGTCGTCCTCACCACCTTCGGAGAGGACGACAACGTGTTCACCGCGCTGCGGTTGGGTGCCGCGGGCTTCCTGCTCAAGGACGCCGCACCCGGTGAACTCCGGGAGGCGGTCCGTACCGTCGCGGCGTGTGAGGCCCTGCTGTCGCCCGGGGTGACCCGCCGCGTGATCGAGCGGCTGGCCCGCACCGACCTCGCACCGGAGGCCGCGGAGCGCTTGGACGGACTCACCCCTAGGGAGCGTGAGGTCCTCGAACTCGTGGGGCGGGGAATGTCCAACCAGGAGGTCGGGGCACGATTGCACCTGAGCCCCGCCACGGCCCGTACACACGTGCACCGCCTGCTCACCAAGCTGGGCGTGCGGGACCAGCGGGAAGTACTGCGCCGGAGGCGTCCGTTGAGGGCGGTGGCGGGTGACGGGTGGGCTCGTGGTGGTCGCCTACGAGAGCGGGCTGGTCCGCCCCGGCCAGGGCTGAACCGTCTGGCAGTGGACTCGTCCGACCGTGGACCTGCCCCACAGTGGAACGGTCGGCGCGGACCGAGCCGAAAGGCCGTGCCTAGAGCGTGCCCTCAGCGATGACGTTGTCATCGGTGTCGCCACCCTGCGCGCAGCTGGGGTCGACCACGGCCACGCTGGTTCCGTTGGTGTCCTGGGTGAAGAGGATCCACGCACGTTCGGGGCCGGTTCCGTCGTCGAAGAGCGCGTCGTCGACCAGGGTGACCCTGGTGCCGTTGGCCTCCTCGAATCGGGTGACGCATTCCTGCGCTCCGTCCGGGAGCTGGTCCTGCGCCTGGAGTTCGACGCCAGGGTCGGACCCCTCGGCGCCCTCGGCCTCTGCCTCGGTCTGCACGGCCGAGGCCTGCTCAGCGAGCTGGTCGGCGGTGTAGACCGTCTCGCTCTCCACCGCTTCGGCCGTGTAGGACTGGGCGGTGTCCGGTTCGGACTCCGGTCCGCTGTTCTCCTCGATCATGGGTGAGGCGGCCCCAGTGTCCTCCTCCTCGGCCATCAGACCGTTGAACACGGCGGCACCGCCACCGACCACGAAGACGGCCGCGGCGGCGGCAACCATCAGTTTGGGAAGACCGAAGCTCCGCCTCTTGGCGGTGATGGGGGTGACAGTGGCAGGGGTGCCGACGGGGCCGGCGTCCGCGGGTCCGGCATCGGCTTTCTCGGTACCGGTAGGCCCGGAAGCGGCGGAACGCTCCCGCGCGGCCTCGCTGATGTGGCCGTCGAGGAGGTCGGCGACGTCCTGCGGCAGCGCGGGGGCCGGTGCCTCGGCGAGCACACGGGTCACACCGGAGAGCTCGTCGATGGTGGCGGCGCAGGTCGCGCAGGTGTCGATGTGGTCGGCGATTGAGCGTTCCTCGTCGGGCTCGAGAAGATCCTCGGCGAAGAAGGCGAGTGCCTCCACGTCTGGATGGGACGTCACGATGGGTTGGCACCTCCTCTCCCAGATGTGACGTCCCGGGGAGGCTGAGGGTTCCTTAGATGAGCCAGAGAGGGGAGAAGTTTCGCGCGTCCCCGTGCGCATCTGCTCTTGACCGTGCCGGAGGCGACATCGAGGATCTCAGCTGCCTCTTCCACCCGGTAGCCGAGCATATCCACCAGGGTCAGGGCCATGCGCTGGTCCAGGGGCAGCGTCTCCATCGCGGACCGCACGTCCAGCCGGGCAGCGGTCTGGGAGGCGTGGTCCGGCCCGCCGCCGGAGCGGCTCATGCGCTCGTTGGACATGACGTCGAGGGTCTCGTCCTCGGTGGGGGTGGCCGGGCGCACCTTGCGACGTCTCAGCCGGTCATGGCAGGCGTTCACGACGATGCGGTGCAGCCAGGTGGTCACCTGGGAGTCGCCGCGGAACCGGTCGGCCGCCCGGAACGCGGACATGAAGGCGTCCTGGAGCGCGTCGGAGGCCTCCTCGCGATCACCCATCATCCGGATGGAGACAGCCCACATACGCTCACGGTGTCGGCGCACCAGTACCGCGAACGCCTGTTCGTCACCCTGAGAGTGCCTTGACAACAGCTCCTTGTCAGGAAGCTCCTGGGCCGTGTCCATCAGCGCTGATCACATACCCCACAACTAGAACTAGGTCCCGCGTACCTCGACCTCGTTAATGCTCCCACGAAAGCGTCCGTCGTCCGTGGGCAGGTCGGTGAACCAGACCAGGACGTACTGGCCGGTCGCCGCATCGTCGAGGGAGATGGACTCCGTACCGTTGACCTGGCCTTCCCAAGCAGTGGGAAGGTTGGCGTCCAGACTCGCGTCGTCGGTGACCTGGTCGCTGTCACCGACCCTGATCTGGATTCCGTAGTCCCTTTGAGGCACGACCAGGTCGACCTCGTGCACTTCCTGGGCCTCGCCGAGGTCCAGGATCAGGCCGACGCCGGACTTCTCGGTGCCCATCGGGTCCTTGTAGCCCTCGGTGTTCCAGCGGGTCTCGACATCGCCGTCGTGGGCCAGAGGTGCGTTCTGTCCGTGCTCGGAGTGGTCGCCGAGGGGGTCGAACCCGTCGGAGTCGGTGATCGCCAGGACCTCGGGATCGGCACTATCCGTGACGTCCTCGGTCTCGTTGGACGTCGGGTCGGCGGCCTCGTCCCCTCCGGGGCGCATCATGGAGCCGAACATCCACGCACCGGCCACAACCGCGGAGAACAGGGCCACCGCGAGCACACCGACCAGCAGCCGCTTGGCCGAACCGCCCTTGTTCCGGGCCGCCCGCTGGTCCATGCGGGAGGGTGCCGGTCGGCCACCGCTCCGTGCCTGGGCCGCACCGTTCCGGCTGGAGCGCCGCGGGTCGCCCGCGGCGTCGAACTCTCCCGTGCGCCGGGAGGTGCCGGGCTCGGGCGGCGGCGCCTCGGCGGGTGAGACCGGCAGCGGGATGAGCCTGGGGACCTCGGCCATGGCGGCGCAGAACTCGGCCGGACTGGTGATGGGCGGTCCGGGCACCATCTGGCCGACCAGCTGCGGCAGGGCCGAGCGGGTGGTGATGGCGGCCAGGGGTTCGTTCACCCCTTGGCGGATCTGACCGGGCGGGTAGGGGCCCATGGGGCCCTGCGGGGCACCGGGCAGGCCGCTCTGCGGGCCGCCGGGCCAGTACCCGGTGAGGGCCGCGTAGAGCAGGTTGCCCAGGCCTTGGGCGTCGACGGCGCCGGGCTGGGGGACGTTGTTCCCCAGCAGTGCCGCGTCTACGCCGATGCCGGCGACCTTGACCGCCCCGCCGCTGCTCCACATGAGCTTTCCGGGGGTCAGGCACAGGTGGTACAGGCCGCCCGCATGAGCGGCGGTCAAGGCCTCGGCCGCTTCGGCGACCAGGCCCGCCGCCCGCTCGGGCTCCATGGGGCCCTGAGCGAGGAGTTCCGCGAGCGAGGAGCCGATCACCCACTCCTCGACCACGTACGGGACCGGTGAGTTGTCGTCGGCGTCGAAGACCTGGGTGACTCGGGCGTCCGGGATGCGGCTCGTGGCCCGTGCGGCCCGGACGACCTCGGACGTGCGCGGGAAGCCTTCGGCGAAGGTCCACACCGCGACGGGACGCGCCAGCGTCTCGTCAGTGGCCTTCCACCGGGTGGCGCCACCGGTCTCGCTCACTGCGTGGTCGAGTCGGTAGCGGTTGGCCAGCTTCGCCCCGGGTTCGATCAGGAAGGTGCTCATGATGGGAGTGACGGACGCCAGTGCCGCTGGGTCGCGTGGTGCCGCTGTGTGCACATGCGAGGGGGTCGGCCCTGTCTGCTGTCCCCAGCCTCCCTTCGGGCAGCTCGGATAAACGATGCTCTGGCGGTAAAGCTGTGTCGGTCCATGCTAGGACGCGTGAACAGCCTCTTTGGAGGACATCGGATACTCATCGACCTTCCGGGACGTATCCACGTGTGACTACCCAACGTCATCCATTCCAGGTGATCAGCGGCGTCGCAACCGGGATTTCACCAAATCGAGGAATGCTGTGACTTCAGTCACATTGAGGAACTTGGCGGCAACCACGAACAGTACGGCACCAACCAGTCCTCCGGCCACCATCGACGCAACACCAGGCCACAGCTCACCCGGAAGGCCGCTGAAGGCGAAGGTCATCAGTAGCCCGAACAGCGCGGCAGGGATGGTCGCCACATGCAGCTTGAAGAGGGTGGACGCTGTTCTGCGGCCGTCCAGACCGTTGAGCCTCTTGTTCAGGAGGTACCACATGATGATGGAACCGACGATGTAGTAGAGGCCGTACGGAGCGGGCAGCCACAGAACGATGTGCTGCGGCGTGTCCGCCATGAAGTACAGAAGGCTGAACGCGGTGACCGCGTGGGCGGTCTCGGAGGGGATGGCCACCAGCGCGGGGGTCCGGGTGTCGCCGAGCGCGTAGAACACCCGCATCTGCAACTGGAACAGCGTGAAGGGGATCAACATCACGCAGAAGACCATGAGGATGCGGCCGATGGCCGCGGCGTCCTCGGTACTGGTGCTGCCCTGCGCGTAGATCATCACGCAGAAGGGGATCGCGAAGACGATCATCGCCACCGAGATCGGCACGATCAGCACCGAGGAGAGCCGGAAGCCGCGTGAGAAGTCGCTCCGTACCTGGTCCTTGCGCCCGGCCGCGACGTGCTCGCTCATCCGGGGCAGCAGGGCCGTGATCACCGACACCGCGATGATCGCGTACGGCAACTGGAAGAGCATCGAGGCGAACTTGTACGCCGCGATACCCGAACCGGTCTCGTATCCCAGTTCCGCCGACATCGCACCGGCACGGGTGGCGACGTTGGTGGAGACGAGCGCGCCCACCTGCGCGACGACGATGTAGAGCATCATCCACGAGGCCGCTCCGGCCGCCTCGCCCAGCCCGGACCCGCGCAGGTCCAAGCGGGGCCGCCAGCGGAAGCCCGCCGCGGCGAGGGCCCAGACCAGTACGGCGGCCTGCACGACCTGGCCGAGCGCGGTACCCAGGCCCAGCAGGGCCAGTTCGCCCTCAGTCACGGTATCGGGTGTGCGGCCCGGTCCGGCGATGGACAGGAACCACAGGCAGATCCCGATGATGACGACGTTGTTCAGCACCGGTGCCCACATCGGAGCACCGAACTTACCGCGCGCGTTCAGCATGGCGCCGGCCAGACCACTGGCGCCGATGAAGAAGATCTGCAGTACCAGGTAGCGCGCCAGGGTGACCGACACGTCGTACTGCGCCCCGGTGAACCCGCCCGCGTAGATCCGGATGAACCACTCGGCGATCAGCCAGGACACCGCGGTGAGGGCGAACAGCGCCAGCAGCAGGAGCGTGACCAGCCGCTGCTCCGTGCGGTTCCCGCCGTCGGGGTCGAGCTTACGCCTCTTGACCAGGAACGGCACGAACACACTGGCCAACAACCCGCCGATGAGCAGGTCGTAGATCATGTACGGCACCATGCCGGCGGTCTGGTAGGCGTCACCCAGCAGCTGGGTACCGATCGCCGCCGCCAGCACGATGGTGCGGACGAAGCCCGTCACTCGGGAGGCGATCGTTCCGGCCGCCATGATCGCGGTCGACTTGGCGAGGTTGCCCGTCGTGGTGTGCGAGCTACCGCCGATCTCGTCGCCGTCCTCCAGACCGGCGCGGTCCGCGGTGCCCAGGTCACCGATGTCGCTGGGGTCCCGGTCCGTCTTGAGCCCGGTCTCGGGCTCGGCCTTGGGCTCGGAGAGCTCGTAGGTGTCGAGCACGTCCTCCGGCGTCACCAAGTGGCGACCGGACCTGCTCTCGTGGGGGTCCCGCGGTCCCGGTTCTGGACCGTCGGTGTGTTGACGGGGGTGATCGCTGGACACCGTCGGGTGGTCCTTTTCTCGGTCGGACGACTACTGGGCACCGGCGGGGCTGGGCCGGAGTGGTTCACTGCGTCTACCGACGCAGACGGCCGCGGATGAGTTCCACGGCCGCGGTCAGCTCGGGTACGCGCAGAACACGGGCGGACACCAAGAAGAGCAGCGCGCCGACGGTGCAGCCGACGACGGGGGCACCGACATAGGTCATCAGACCGGGGCCGACCTGGGTGTCGAAGAACCAGAGCACCCCGAAGCCGGCCGCGATGCTGGGAACAGCCGCGAGGTGCAGGCGCAACAATGTGCCAATGATGTGCTTTCCGTCAAGTCCACCGATTCGTCGGCTGAGCACCTGGCCGGCGATGGTCAGACCCGAGAGGAAAGAGACCATGAAGCCGGCGGCGACGCCGACGACCACCACGTTCGGGGGCAGGACCAGGTAGGCGGCAAGGGCCAGAGCGCTGTGTACAGCGAGGTTGGCCACGCCGATCAGCGCGGGGGTCTTGGTGTCCCCGAGGGCGAAGAACACGCGCAGCATCAGCTGGAACACGGTGAACGGCACCAGGCCGAGGGACATCACGGCGAGAATCTGGCCGATGGCGGCCGCGTCGGCGACGGAGACCGATCCGCGTGCGAAGGCCAGGATCGACAGCGGCTCGGCGAACAGCGCCACCGCGAAGGCCGTCGGGACCAGCACGAACGCGGAGATGCGCATGGTGCGGGAGAAGTCGGAGCGGACCGCCTCCCAGTTGCGGTCTTCCGCATGGGCGCTCATGCGCGGGAGCAGCACGGTGATCAGGGAGACCGCGATGATCGCGTAGGGAAGCTGGAAGAGCTGGTACGCCAGGTTGTAGGCGCTGATCCCGGCGCCGATATCCAGACCCTGCTCGATACTGGCGACGTTCGCGGCGTTGGCGATGTTGGTGGTGATCCACAGGCCCGCCTGCGTGAGCAGGGTGTAGAGCATCATCCACCCCGCGGAGCGCAGGGCCACGCCGAGGCCGGACCCGCGCAGGTCCAGGCGGGGCCGCCAGCGGTAGCCGGTCCGGGTCAGGGCGATGAACAGAACGAACGCCTGGAGCGCCATACCCGCGGCGGTGCCCGCGCCGAGGAGCGTGAGTTCGGCGGTGGTGACGTTCTCCGGGGTGCGACCCGGGCCCGCCACGACCAGGAACATCGCGGCCACGCCCATGATGACGAAGTTGTTGAGCACCGGGGCCCAGACGGCGGCGCCGAACTTGCCGCGCGTGTTGAGCATGGCGCTGAGCAGTCCGCTCAGGCCGACGAAGAAGATCTGCGACAGCAGGAAGCGCGCCAGGTAGACCGACGTCTCGAACTGGATCGGTGTGAACCGTGATCCGTACAGCCAGATCAGGACTTCCGCGGCCGCGATCGCGGCCGCGGTCACCAGCAGCAGCGCCAGCACCATAGAGGTGAACAGGCGGTCCTCGGTGGCCTTGCCGCCGTCCGCGTCTCGCTTGCGCCGCTTGACCAAGAACGGAATGACCACGGAGGCCATGAGGCCGCCGATCAGCAGGTCGTTCAGGATGAAGGGGATCGTGTGCGCCGTGTGATAGGCGTCACCGAGCAGGTGGGTGCCGATGGCGGCGGCCAGCACCATGGTGCGGGCGAAACCGGTGATGCGGGAGGCCATGGTGCCTACGGCCATGACCATGCTGGACCGCATCATGCCGCCCGACATGCCTTCCGAACCCTCCTTCGCGGGTTCCGGATCGGCTTCCCCGCCTCCTAGGTCGGGTGAGCCTCCCGAGTGCCCGGGGCCGTCGATCCCGCCGAGGCCGGGGCCTCCGGGGGCTGCCCCGGTGTCGGGCAGTTCGCCTTCCTCGAAGGAAGGGGTCGGGCCACCGTAGGGGCGGCTCGTGCCCTCACCTGGCAGCGGCCCCTCGGGTGACTGCTTGCGGTGCCTGGGCGTGTGGCGGGGGGAGCGCTCATCGCCGTTCGGGGAGTCGGTGACCACCGTGGATCAGGGTTCCTTTCGTCCGACTGGGAGGTTCGTGCCGGGCGCCGCAGGACGGCGCCCGGGTCAAGCGGTGGGGGTCACTTCCCGGTGCCGCTGTCGCCGGGGCGGCTCTCGCCGTCCGGAAGGTCGGTGTCGGGGGTGTCCTGCGTGTCGACCTCGGAGGCCGCACCGTCCTCGGCGGGAGCTTCGTCCCCGGCGGAGGCGTCGTGCTCGGCTGAGCCCCCGGCCTCAGCGGATACTTCGGCCTCAGCCTCAGCCGATCCGCCTGGGGCGGGCTCTTCGGTCTCGACGGGCTCACCGGTTTCGGTCGGCCCGGTCTCGGACTTTCCGGCTTCGGCGGGCTCTTCGGCCTCGGACCGGTTCTCGGTCCCTTCCGTCTCCTGGGGCGCCCCGCCTTCGCCCTCCTCGGTGCCGGGCTTCCCGGGCCCCTTGCCCGCCGCCGCGGCGTTGGCCTTGGCGGACTGGCGCCGGGCCCACTTGCGGAAGGCGCGGGGCGCGAGCGCGGCGATGAGGATGAGCAGTCCGATACCGCTGATGAGCAGCGCCTGGGTGCCCAGGCCTGTGGCGTTCACTTGGATCCGGGTGTCTTGGGCGCTGATCGGCTCACCGTCGGCGTTCTGCAGGCTGACGTGGACGGTGGTGCTTCCGTTGATCCGGGCGGAGAGCGGTACGTACACCGTGGTCCTCGCGCCGGGGGCGATCTCGAAGGAGGAGGTGTAGTTGCCGATGGCCAGCCGCTCGGCGTTCTCGGAGAACACCGACAGGTGGACGAAGACCGCCTCGTCTTCCAGGTCGTTGGCGACGAGCACACCCGTGATACCCGTGCTGCTCGCCATGGTGACCGGCTCGCCGGGGATGACGCGCACGTCCTCCATGCGGTCCTGGACCGCCTGCCCCACGAGGACCCTGGTGGCGCCGGCCATGGCTTCGCGCTCCCGCCAGTACACGGACTCGAGGCGCACCATCGAGGGCCGGAAGGGGTCGCTGTCCCCGACCAGGATGCTGTTGAAGAGGCGCACGTCCCGGCTCACGTCCTCGATCTGGCCGAGGTAGATGGAACTGAGCTCCTCGCCGTAGGCGTGGTCCGGGTAGTTCAGGTCCTGGCGGGTGTCCTCCCGCTCGTCGGAGTCGGACAGCTCCACCGACTCCAGGCGCTCGGCGGACAGCCAGGGAAGCTCGTCGGTGGCTTCCAGAACCCCCTCGGCGAACTCGGGGCTCGGATCCCACCCCGGCTCGGGGTAAGCGACGACCGTCCGGTCACCGCCGACGTTCTCCCCGGCGATCATGGCCGTCTCCGCGGCGAAGCGCTGCAGGGCGAGGGCGGACTCCCCGGGGCCGTGGGAAGGCATCGACAACACGTCGGCCAGACCGGAGTCGGCGACCAACGCGTACGGCTCCTCGTCCCCCTCCGCGTCGCCGGGGGCGAGCGGGGCCTGGGCCGTGGGTGTCGTGGAGATCCAGGAGGCGGGCGGTACGGCCTCCTCGTCGAGGAGGAAGCGGTGGGCGCCCTGCTCGGCGAACAGTTCCTGGACGTTCTCCTCCATCAGGCCTTCGGGCGGCACCGCGAAGGTCTCGTCGGCCTCGAGGTCGAGGGACTCCAGCACCGCCTCCTCGCCGATCCGCAGGGAAGCCTCGGCGTCCGCGTCCATGCCGTTGCGGAGCAGCGAGACCAGGTCGGAGTTGGCGTAGGGGGAGGCCACCACGTTGTCGGCGGCCAGGACCTCCCGGGCCTCACGCAGCCAGACCTGGGCCGCCTCGTCCGCGGCGCGGTCGTGCCGGACCGGGTTCTCGGCCGGGTCAGCCAGCACCTCCTCGAGGATCTCGTGGTCGGTGGCGGCGATCCGGAGGACATCGTCGAGGGTTCCGGGATCGACGGACCAGGTCACGGGGATGCCCTCGGTGCGCACCGGGAGCTCCACGTCCTCGTCCTCCGCCTCGGCCTCCTCGTCGGCCTCCTCGTCGGCCTCGTCATCGGCCTCAGGATCGTCGGAGCCGCTCTCCGAATCGGCGTCCTCGTCCTCCGCTTCGGCGGTCTCGTCCGCGGGAAGCGTGTCGGCGGTGTCCTCCGCGGTGACGTCCTCGCCGGCGGTCGGCGACAACGGGTCCGCTTCCTCTTCGTCCTCCAGTCCCAGCAGTTCGACGAGGTCGTCGTCGCCCGCCTCGAAGGAAAGAGGGACCTGCGCGCCGGCCTGGAGGAGGCGGCCCAGGCGGCCCTCGGCGCCGACGGAGTCGTGCAGCTCGTCGCTGAGGAAGGTGTCGTCGTCCGCGCGCTGGGGGTCGTCCATCAGCGGCCACACCCAGGCGACGTCCAGGGAGGGAATGTCGTCGTCTTCCGTGTAGGGAAGGAAGGTGTACTGCGCACCGAGGCTGTTGCCGTCACCGTGGAGCGCCTCGACAACCATGGGGTACACGCCGGGGGAGTCCAGCCCCAGGTCGTCGACCGGGGTGCTCAAGGAGTATTCGAGGGTGCCTTCCGGATCCAGCTCGCCCTCGAACTCCTCGTCCGGCCCCGAAGCGTCCGGCTGCCAGCCGTCACCGGACGAGAACTCGTCGAGCTCCTCGCGCGAGGTGAACGGGTGCCGTGAGTACCGCAGCTGGACGGTCACGTCCTCGACGGCGGACTCGGTGGTGTTGGTCACTTCGCCGGAGACCCGCAGAGTACTGTCCTCGTCTGCGGAGTCCGGAGTGATCCGATCCACGATGATCGGCTCCACCGACTCATCGTTCTCGGGTTCCGCCGACGCGGGCGAGAGCGTGGCCGGTATCGGGAGCAGCGCGGCGGTCATGGCCATGACCGCGGCCGCGGAAGCAGTTCGACGCAACGCTTGGTTTCCTGATTCGGGTCCAGGTGTCCGTCCCGCCAGCGATGTGGAAGGTGGGGCGGGAACGGTCGGGATGCCCGCACGGCGTTCGGCGGAAGCGGGGTTGGCGGCCCCGGTTCGACCGTTGCAGGCCACCACTCAACCCGAAGATACCGCGTTTCCCGAATCCCGGTTATGGAGCGGACCGTAGTTCGGCGGCGTGGCGGTCCCAGCCTTTCATCCGCCGGGGGCCGCGCGCCAGAGCCGCCACAGGTGCTCCGCGGGCACAAACGATTCGCGGTTACCCCGTGCGTCCGCCTAACCTGCGTGGTGTGCCGAACACAGAGTTTCCGAGTCAGAACGACACCGCCCAGGCCCGGTCCGCCGAGGCGGGCCCGCGCGAGGGCACGCTGACCGGTGAGCAGCGGGCGGCGATCACCGCGTTGCTCGATACCGTCCAGCTGGTTTCCGGTGAGCTCGGTGACCGGTTCTCCGCGCACGACCAGCAGCTCGCCCTCGTGGGCGGACCGGTCCGCGACGCGCTCCTCGGGCGCGTTTCCAACGACGTGGACCTCACGACCGACGCGGTTCCCCAGCGGATCCTCGAGCTGGTCGACGGCTGGGCGGACTCTGTGTGGACCGTCGGTATCGAGTTCGGCACCGTGGGCCTGCGCAAGCGCGGCCTGCAGCTGGAGATCACCACCTACCGGAGCGAGGCCTACTCGCCCAGGTCGCGTAAACCCGAGGTCGCCTACGGCACCGACATCCACGACGACCTGCTGCGCCGGGACTTCACCGTCAACGCGATGGCGGTACGCCTGCCCAGCCAGGAGTTCGTGGACCCCTTCGGCGGTCTTGCCGACCTGCGGGACAAAGTGCTGCGGACCCCGGGCCGTCCCGAGGATTCCTTCAGCGACGACCCGCTGCGCATCATGCGCGCGGTTCGCTTCGCCGCCCAACTCGGCTTCGACCTGGCCCCTGAGGTGGCCGAGGCCGCCCGGGACATGGCCGACCGGCTCACCATCGTCTCCGCCGAGCGCGTCCGCGACGAGCTGACCAAGCTCATGCTCAGCCCGGACCCGCGCCGGGGCGTCGAGCTGATGGTGGACCTGGGGATCGCCCAGCACGTCCTGCCCGAGATCCCCAAGATGCAGTTGGAGATCGACGAGCACCACCGGCACAAGGACGTCTACGAGCACTCGCTCACCGTCCTCGACCAGGCCATGGACCTGGAGCGCGAACGCGGTCACGAGCCCGATCTGGTGTTGCGCCTGTCCGCACTGCTGCACGACGTCGGCAAACCCAAGACCCGTGCCTTCGAGGGCGGCAACCGGGTGACGTTCCACCACCACGAGGTCGTCGGTGCCTCTATGAGCCGTAAGAGGCTCACCGCGCTGCGCTTCCCCAAGGACGTCATCTCCGACGTCAGCCTCTTGGTCGCGCTGCACCTGCGCTTCCACGGCTACGGCAAGGGTGAGTGGACGGACTCGGCGGTGCGCCGGTACGCCCGTGACGCAGGGGACCAGCTGGAGCGCCTGCACATTCTGACCAGGGCCGACTGCACCACCCGGAACCGGCGGAAGGCCGCCGCTCTCGCGCGTTCCTACGACGACATCGAGCGCCGCATCGGCAAGCTCGCCGAGCAGGAGGAACTGGACCGGATCCGCCCGGACCTGAACGGCAACGAGATCCAGGAGATCCTGGGTGTCAAGCCCGGCCCCTTGGTGGGCAAGGCCTACCGGTACCTGCTGGAGCTGCGCCTGGAGAACGGGCCCATGGAAAGGGACGCGGTCACGGAGGAACTGAAGTCCTGGGCCGCCGACCACCTGGAACAGGACGGCAGGCAGGCCTAGGGCAGGAGTTGGCCGGGGCGGGCGGGAGCTACCGGAGCCAGTCGGACACGGGGCCTCAGAGCCCCGGTTTGACCGCGGTCACGGCCATCGCCGCACCGAACACCCGCAGGGGTGTGCCCTCCAGGCTCTCCGAGGCGTCCCGCAGCGCCGATGGACACCCGCCGAAGGCGGGCATGAGGTAGTCGATCGCGCGCACCCGCAGCCCGGATCCGCGGAGCAGCCGCCCCATCTCCTGGCTGGTGAAGGACCGGGCGTCCGAGAGCCTGTCGTGCAGGGGCCGCACCCACGGCAGGAACGGAGCGGTCAGCGCTGAGCGGCGCCGTTCCCCCCAGAGCACACCGTGCGGCTCGAGGGGGAACCAGCGGTTGGACGTGGTCAGCGAGACCGCGCCGCCTGGCTTGAGTACCCGGTGGACCTCGGAGAGGGAACCCTCCAGGTCGTCGAGGTGTTCGACCACCCCGAATGCGGTGACCCTGTCGAAGGTGTTGCCTTCGAAGGCAAGCGAGTCCGCGGCCATCTTGTGCACACTGATGCGGTTCTCCAAGGCGGTCCCGGCGACGCGCTCGCTCAGGGCCTCGAGCGGCGCGGGTTCGACGTCGACCGCGTCCACCCGTACGTATCCTTCGGCCAGCTCGACGGTGTGGCTGCCGTTGCCGCACCCGAGGTCGAGTAGCCGGTCGCCGCGGGTCGGAAGCTGGCGGCGCACCGCCCCGACCCGCCTTGCCACCCCGGTCGCCTTGACGGCACTCGAAGGGTTACCGAGTCCGAAACCGCCGCTCATGGCACCATCCCCTGCTCGTGACGAATCCTTTCCGGGAGACTACATTAAGTGACGCTTTAGTTACTGATTGATGGAGCGACATGTCGACACCCCGGATGATCCGCCGCTCAGACCGTCTCGTGCGCCACACCCTCGCGGGCGAGGCGCCGGGCGCGGATCGTCCAGGCCGCGCTCATCAGCAAGAAGGCGAGAACCATCGCGGAGACCACCGGCACGCTCACCCCGGACTGCGGAACCAGGCCTGCGGTAAGCGCGGCGCCCAACACGAACGTGGCGTTGAAGAGCACGTCGTAGACCGAGAACACCCGACCCCGGAACGCGTCGTCGACATGTCGCTGAACCAACGTGTCGACAGTGACCTTCACCGCCTGGGACACGAAGCCCAGGACGAAGGCGGCCACCGGGAAGAGCGCGGGTGAGAAGGGCAGGCCGAACAGCACCAGGGCGACGGCGGCGCCGGCGAGCAGGCCCGCGATCCACGCGCTCGCACTCATCCGGGCGGTGGCCCACGGGGTGGCCACGGCCCCGAGGAAGAACCCGAGGGCGAGCAGCCCCGCCGCCACCGAGAAGCCGGCGATCCCGGCGACCCCGCCGCCCGTGAACGTGTTGTTGTACAGCAAGAGCGTCAGGAGCGTGGAGATGCCGAAGAGGACACGGTGGCCCCCGATGGTCAGCAGCCCGTCCCGCGCGGGCACCCGCTCCCAGATGTGCCGGACCCCGGTGACCATGCCCCAGACGACGTTGCGCAGTGCCGCCCGAACCTCCTCCGGCTCCTGCTCCAGGTGCGGACCGAGCTCGCGGTACCTCAGGGTGAGGGAGACCAGGGCGGCGCCCGCGAAACCGAGCGCGGCCACGAAGAGGATCATGCCGGTGCCCAGAGCCTCCTCACCGCCGACCATGCCGATCCCGAGCCCCACACCGGTCCCGAGCGAGCTCGCGACCGTTCCACAGGTCGGGGTGACCGCGTTTGCCATCATCAGCTTGTCCCTGGGCACCACGTAGGGCAGGCCTGCGGAGAGCCCGGACAGGAAGAAGCGGTTGACGCTCAGCACGAGGAGTGCAGCGACGAAGAACGCGGGCCCTTCGCCGTTGGCGACGAGGAGGGCCGTCACCGTGGCGAGTGCCGCCTTGAACAGCGATGACAGCAGGAGCACCTGGCGACGGGGCCAGCGGTCGATGAGCACACCCGCGAACGGAGCGACCAGGGAGAAGGGGAGGAGCAGGACCGCGAAGGCCGCGGCCACCTCCCCGGCACCCGTGTGCTGTTCGGGGTTGAAGAAGACGAAACCGGCCAGCCCGGCCTGGTAGATCCCATCGGAGAACTGCGAGACCAACCGGGTGCCGAACAGCCGACGGAACCGGGGTCCCTTGAGGACCACGCGCAGATCACCGAAGAAGGACACGCCCTCAGAGTAGAACGTGCCCGGGGCCGCGAGGGCCCCGGGCGACCCGGAGTGACCCGGTGGGCCGACGCGGCTGTCGCGTCGGCCGCAGATCCTGTGCTAGCCGGTAATCCTGTGCTAGCCAGTAATGAACTGCTCGACCCGCTCGTGCGCGTCGACGTCGCTGTACTGCTCGGGCGGCGACTTCATGAAGTAGGAGGAGGGCTCCAGGATCGGGCCGCCGATGCCGCGGTCCTTGGCGATCTTCGCGGCGCGGACCGCGTCGATGATGATGCCCGCGGAGTTCGGGGAGTCCCAGACCTCGAGCTTGTACTCCAGGTTCAGCGGGACGTCGCCGAAGGCACGGCCCTCGAGTCGGATGTAGGCCCACTTGCGGTCGTCCAACCACGGCACGTGGTCCGAGGGGCCGATGTGCACCGCACCGGCGTTGAGCTCGTGCGGGATCTGCGAGGTGACCGACTGGGTCTTGGAGACCTTCTTGGACTCCAGGCGTTCGCGCTCCAACATGTTCTTGAAGTCCATGTTGCCGCCGAAGTTCAGCTGGTAGGTGCGGTCCACGACCACACCCCGGTCCTCGAACAGCTTGGACATCACCCGGTGGGTGATGGTGGCGCCGATCTGAGACTTGATGTCGTCGCCGATGATCGGCACGCCCGCCTTGGTGAACTTCTCGGCCCACTCGGGGTCGGAGGCGATGAACACGGGGAGGGCGTTGACGAAGGCCACACCCGCGTCGATCGCGCACTGCGCGTAGAACTTGTCGGCCTCCTCGGAGCCCACCGGGAGATAGGAGACGAGGACGTCGGCCTTGCTGGCCTTCAGCGCCGCCACGACGTCCACCGCGTCCTCGGGGGACTCCTGGATCATCTCGCGGTAGTACATGCCGAGGCCGTCGTAGGTCGGGCCGCGCATGACGGTCACGCCGGTCGGCGGGACGTCGCAGATCTTGACGGTGTTGTTCTCACTCGCGACGATGGCCTCGGCCAGGTCGTGACCGACCTTCTTGTCGTCCACGTCGAAGGCGGCGACGAACTCGATGTCGCTCACGTGGTACGGGCCGAACTGGACATGCATCAGGCCGGGGACCCGGGACTCCGGGTTGGCGTCCTTGTAGTAGTGCACACCCTGGACGAGCGACGCCGCACAGTTGCCGACACCCACGACGGCTACACGTACCGAACCCATTGGTCCTTGCTCCTTCTTTTTCGCGAACATGGATTCCACAGCGCACGGCGACGGGCCCGCGCCGACGGCGGTCCGGGGCTCGTCATCCTGCGTTCGTATCCCGTATGTGGTCAGCAGCGCGCACGACGGTTCTGTTCCCCTTCACGGCCGTCGACTACGAGGGAGAACTGTGCATGTCTGGCTGGTTTGTTCGGCTATGACTCTATCCTTGCTCTGCCGTGGGGCTGCATGTCACAGGTGTCAGGCGGGAGGGCAGAGTGACCGCGTGTGAGGGTGATGCGGCGGCTTCCGCGGGCCCGCTGGCGCGCAATGTCACATGGGCGTCCACCAACTGGGCAAACGCCCCCGGCCCCTTGCCGGTGACCGTGCTCACACAGTCGCGAATCGCCGGACACGGGTGTCCTGAACTGCGCGGACAAGCAGCTCCTGGCACAGGGTGACGAGAAGTTCGGAAGTGCGCGATACCCTCGCGCGTGGGTTGTGCTATACCGTTTGCTCGCTCTAACGTGACCCTTGATTTGCGTGCGCAGCCGGTAGAGACCCCGAACGAAGCCACCGCCGCGGCGGCGTTCACGTCGGAACAGAGCACCGACGGCACGGGGCAGTGCTCCCGCAGGCCAACGATCAGGAGGAAGTAGCGGCTAACGTCTTCGCGACCTGTTGAAAACCTTCCCCCGCAGCTGGGCGTCCCTTTATCAAGCCTTGAACGACAGGCAACAGCGGTGGAAACACGCCAGCCCGGCCCGGCATCGAGCCGGTGCCCCCGCCACAGGTCGCGAATCACCGATCCCCCAGGGGGACCGTCCCCCGTTTCCACCAAGGAATCGTCAGGCCGACCGGCCGTGAGAGGCAATCGAGGACCACGTGAGTACCGAACGACGACGGAGTGCCGAAGGCGGCCGTCGCCGGGCTGAGGGCCCGGACGACGGTCCGCGCGGCGACGGCGGAGGGCGTAGGGCCTCTGGCCCTCCCCGGGAAGAGCGTGCGGGCGGACGGCGCCGACCTGATTCCGAGGGCGGTTTCTGGGGCGATGACCAGCCTCCTCCGCGATCCCGCAGAGCCCGTCCCGAAGGTGAGGCGGCGCGCTCCGAAGGGCGTCCGCGCCCCGAGGGCGGACGCCGTCGCGCCGAGGGCGGGCAGCGGCGGCGCCCCGAAGACGGGGAGCGTCCGCGCCGTCGGCCAGGGGAGG
>NZ_BAAGZJ010000068.1:0-42088 GCF_054778635.1 Nocardiopsis nanhaiensis | reverse complement strand
GAGTTGCTGCGCACCACACTGGCCGGACTGAGACTGCACGCCTCCCGGTACGTCACCACCACACTGGCGATCCTGCTCGGCGTCATGTTCATCTCCGGCACGATGGTCTTCGCCGACACCCTCAACGACAGCTACGAAGAGACCGTGATGGGCTCGGCCACCAGCGTCGACGCCATCGCCGTCCCCGAAGAGCCGGAGAGTCCGCAGCCCGCGGACGGGCCACCCGAACAGCCCGTCCCCTTCGACCAGACCGTGCTCGACGACGTCCGCGCCCTGCCTGAGGTCGCCGAGGCCGACGGACTGATTGAGGGCCAGGCCGTGCTCCTGGACTCCGACGGCCGCGCCTTCGGCCAGGTGCCGCCCGCCGCCATGACGTTCGGCGACACCACCCGGTTCTCCCCGAGCGAGGGTGCACTGCCTGCCTCCAGTGACGAGATCGCTCTGGCCACCTCCACCGCGGACCAGTCCGGGTTCGATGTCGGCGACACCGTCACCGTGCTCGACCCCGAGCAGGCCGAGCGCGACTTCACCGTCACCGGGCTGGTCAATTTCGGGGTGAGCGGCACCTACGGGTTCCGCGGTGGGCTGGTCTTCGACCAAGAGACGGCCGGGGAGATGACCGGGGCCAGCGGTTACTCAGAGATCAATGTGCTGGCCTCCGAGGGTGTGACGGACAGCGACGCCGCGGCCGCGGTCGCCTCGGTCACCGGAACCGACGTCAGCACCGGCACGGAGTACGGCGAAGAGATGGCCGAGAACGCCGGCGGCCAGACCGATACCCTGCGTATCGGCCTGCTGCTCTTCGGCGTCATCGCGATGTTCGTCGCGGGGATCGTCATCTACAACACCTTCGCGATCCTCGTCGCCCAGCGCCAGCGCGAACTCGCCCTGCTGCGCTGCGTGGGCGCCAAGCGCGGCCAGGTCTTCCGCTCCGTGCTCACCGAATCGTTCGTGGTAGGACTCATCGCCTCCGCTCTCGGCGTCCTGGCCGGCGTGGGCATCGGCATGCTGGCAGCGCGGTTCGGCGGTCAGATGATGGGCACCGACGTCACCGCCTCCGTGGTGATCAGTCCCACCACGGTGATCGTCGGCCTACTGGTCGGCACGTTGATGACGGTCGCCTCCGCCCTCATCCCGGCTACCCGAGCCACTCGGGTGGCGCCGCTGGCGGCCCTACGCGCCAGCGCCACCGCCGCCGGGCTGGAGAAGGGCACCGGCTGGATCCGTGTGCTGTCCGGCCTGGCGGCCTTCGCGGTCGCCGCGGCCCTGATCGGCATGAACCAGATGACGGGCCCCGGCCCCAACGGACTGTTCACCGTGGTGGGCGCCGCCCTGATCGCCTTCGTCGGCGTGGTCGTCCTCGGCCCGCTGCTGGTGCGCGGCATCGTTCGCCTGGTCGGGATCCCGCTCCGCCGGGTGGGGGTGCCCAGCATGCTCGCCGTGGACAACTCCACCAGGAGCCCGCGCCGGGCCGCCACCGCCATGATCGCCCTCACCGTGGGCGCCACCCTCATCACCGGCTACTCCGTGGTCAGCTCCTCGCTCGAGACCACCATGACCCAGATGCTGGACGAGCAGTTCCCGGTGGACTACCAGATCAGCCCGCAGTTCGGGTTGGACGAGGAGTCCGCGGCCGAGGTGGGAACCCCGGGGGGCGGAGACAGCGCCGAAGGTTCCGACGAAGCCCTCGCCGGGAGTGGGCCCGGCGCGGAGGACGGACCGGGCACCGAGGACACCGTCGAGGATGACACGGGCCTGGACGGTCTGGCCCGCATCCCCGCTCAGGTCCGCCAGGACCTGGAGGGTTCGGCCGCCGTGGACAAGGTGTTCAGTGAGCGCTCGGGCACCGCGGAGGTGGACGACGCCGCGGTCGTCGGCCGCGACGGAAGCGTTCCGGTAACCACCTACGTCGGTGCCGACTTGGGCACCGACATCCAGAGCGAGACGGTCGAGGGCGACCTGGCCGACCTGGACCCGGCCGGTGTGGTCGTCTCCGAGGACTACGCGGACGGTCACAGGGTGGGCGACACATTCACCTTCTCGACCCCCGAGGGCGATCTGGACTTGGAGATCGTCGCGATCACCGAGGCAATGCAGATGGTCTCCGGTGCCACGGTCGACACCGAGGACTTCGCGGCGATGTTCCCCGATGAGACCGAATACACCAGCATGATGGTCCAGGGTGTCCCGGATGCCGACCCGGCCGAGCTGCGCGCCGACGTCTACGGCGCCGTGGACGACCAGCCGGCCCTGCAGGTCGAGTCGGCCGCCGAGATGAGGAACCAGTTCTCCGAGATGATGGACATCGCCTTCTACACCATCGCGGCGATGCTGGGCCTGGCGATCATCATCGCGGTGTTCGGCATCTCCAACACGATGGCGCTGTCCGTTCTGGAGCGCACCCGGGAGTCCGCGCTGCTGCGGGCTCTGGGTCTGACCAAGGGGCAGCTGCGCCGGATGCTCAGCATCGAGGCCGTACTGCTGTGCCTGATCGGTGCCGGGATCGGCATCGTCATGGGCGTGGTGTTCGGTTGGGCCGCGGGTGCGGCCGTGCTGCCAGACCTCATGTTCAGTATCCCCACGGCCCAGATCACGGTGTTCATCGGGGTCGCACTCCTGGCCGGGCTGCTGGCCGCCGTGCTACCCGCGCGCCGGGCCGCCGGAACCTCGATCACGGGGGCGCTCGCCAGCGAGTAGCCACGGATCCCAGCAACCCGGAGATCAAAACCGAACAGGGCGACGGAAAGTCGGCGCGGACCCTCTCCTACGGGCGGGGGTCCGCTCCTATGGTGTCGGTAGTCCACCGAAGGGCTTGCCCGCGGGAAGGTTACTCATGAGTGGTTCGACCTCGGTACCGGGCACCGGCGGGCAGGTGGGATGGGGAACACCGGCGGCCCGGTGGATGCTGACCGCGACGGTCCTGGCTTCGGGTATGGCCTTCCTGGACTCGACCGTGGTGACGGTGGCGCTGCCCGCCATTCAGGGGGACTTGGACACGGGGCTGGCCGGTCTGCAGTGGATCGTCAACGGGTACATGGTGACGCTCTCCGCGCTCATCCTGCTCAGCGGTTCGCTGTCCGACCGGTTCGGCCGGGTCCGGTTGTTCATGGTCGGGGGCGCGGTCTTCGCGCTGGCCTCGGCCCTGTGCACGTTCGCACCCACATTGGAGTGGCTGGTCGCGGGGCGCGTGATCCAGGGGGTGGGCGGCGCACTACTGACCCCGGGGAGCCTGGCCATCCTTCAGGCGGGTTTCAGGGAGGACGACCGGGCCCGGGCGATCGGCGCCTGGTCGGGGCTCACCGGTGTGGCCTCAGCGGTGGGACCGTTCGTGGGCGGCTGGCTGGTGCAGATCGGTGACTGGCGGCTGATCTTCCTCATCAACCTGCCGATCGCGGTCGTGGTACTGCTGATCGCCCGGTTCAAGGTGCCGGAGTCCCGGGACACCTCCGCCGCCCGGCAGCTGGACTACAACGGCGCCCTCTTGGGCGTGGTGGCCTTGGGCGGTATCACCTACGCCCTGATCCAGTGGGGTTCGGTGGGCGGGACCCCGGCAGTGTGGACCGGGGCCGTGGTGGGTGTACTGGCCCTGGCCGCGTTCCTGGTGGTGGAGTCGCACAGCCGGGCGCCCATGCTGCCGCTGGGGATATTCCGGTCGCTGCCGTTCAGCGTGACCAACGCCGCCACCGTCATGATCTACGGTTCGCTGGGTCCGCTGCTGTTCCTCCTGGTGATCTACCTCCAGGAGGTCTCGGGGTACTCGCCGATCGCAGCGGGGGCCGCCTCCCTCCCGATCACCGTCCTCATGCTGCTGCTGTCGGCCCGTTCGGGAAAGCTCGCCGCCCGGTTCGGCCCCAGACTCCAGCTGGTGGTCGGGCCCCTCCTGCTCGCCGCCGGCTTCCTGCTGCTCGCACGGCTGGACCAAGAGGCCCCGTACCTGACGGGGGTGCTGCCCGGGGTCGTGTTGGTGGCGCTGGGCCTGTCCACCACCGTCGCCCCGCTGACGGCGACCGTCCTGGCCTCGGCCCCCGAACGGCACGCGGGGCTGGCGTCGGGGGTGAACAACACGTTCGCGCGGGGCGCGCAGCTGATCGGTGTGGCCGCGGTGCCGGTACTGGCCGGGATCGGCGGCTCCGGCGGTGAGGGCACAGGGGCACACGGCGACGCCTCAGCGATCGCGGCCGGGTTCGGCACGGCGATGCTGATTCTGGCCGGTCTGTGCGTACTGGCCTCGGTGTGCGCGCTGGCGCTGCCGCGCGGGCGGATGCCCGAGACCGACGTGGACACCGGCCAGAGCTCAGGTTCCGAGAGGGCAGGCGCAGCCGAAGGGGCCGGAACGCCCGAAAGGGCTGGCCCCGCCGAACCGCACGCTGAGGAAGGGCCCACGCGGTTCTGCGGCGTATCCGGGCCGCCCATGCGCGCATGCCCTGGATCGACCGCGGGGAACACCGAGGGCGGGCCGACGCGGCGGTGAGGTCCCGTCCGGTCAGTCCTGGCCTTCCGGGGGACGGTCGTTGACGGCGTCGGGGTCGGGTACCACGGTCAGTGCCTCCTCTTCGGCACTGCGTTCACCGCCCCAACGCTGGCGCGGCACGACGCCCAGGCGCTCGGCGCGCACTCCGTCGTTGATCCCCAGCCACCCCCGGCTGTCGTCGTCCTCGAAGTTGTAGACGAGGATGTTGTAGTCAGGGTCGATGACCCTCTCGCGTTGGGCGACCTCGCTCGCCTGGGGGTCGTCACCCAGGTCGAAGTCCACCTCGTAGGGCTGTTCGGTCACTGTGTCCGCCTCCTTGCCCGTGGTCTTCCCCGCTGTGACCTCGATGATCGCAAATCCTCGTGCACTTGTGAAGGAATCGGAGGGCGGACAGCGGGCAGGGCCCCGAGGCGAGAACGTCCTCTAGGCCCTGCCTTGCGGGTTCAGGTGTCTTCGGGCTCGTCCACCTCGCGGACCGCCGCTTCCTCAGCAGCGGGGTCGTCGATGCCGAAGTCCTCACGCGGGATGACGTCGTCGCGCTCCTCACGGACCTCCTGGTCGATACCGCGTCCGGTCGCGGCGCCCTCGTCCTCGAAGGTGTAGCCGTAGACGCCCGCTCCCGGGTTCTGGCGGCTCTCGGCCTCGGCGATCTCGCTCTCCTGGGGGTCCTCCCCCATGTCGGAGTCCACGTCGTAGGGCTGTTCGGACATGATCTCGCCCCCATAGTTCGCGTTCACCCAGATGATCGCAGGTCAGGGCGTTCACACGAAAGGGGACACGGCTCCGGTCAGCGGCGGGCGTTCTCCGCACGGCGCAACCTCAGGGGACGCAGGGCCGCCTCGAGGGCGACGGCACCGTCGAGCTTGCTCTCGCCGACGACCCGGTCCTCGAAGTGGATGGGGATCTCCATGATCTTCTGACCGCGGCGGTAGGCCCGGTAGTGCATCTCCACCTGGAAGGCGTAACCGGTGCTCTCGATGCTGGGCAGGTCCAGCACCGCCAGGGCCGAGGCCCGCCAGATCTTGAACCCCGCGGTGACGTCCTGGACGGGGATGGCCAGGACGGTCTTGACGTAGGTGTTGGCCCAGCCGCTGAGCAGGCGGCGGCGCAGCCCCCACGCCGCGGAGAGGCTGCCGCCTGGCACGTAGCGGCTCCCGATGACCACCCCGGCGCCGGTCGAGTGCAGGGTGCCCAGGAGCTGGGGGACATAGCCCGCCGGATGGCTGAGGTCGGCGTCCATCTGCACCACGTAGTCGGCGCCGTCGGCCAGGGCGCGCGTCATGCCTTCCACATAGGCGCGGCCGAGTCCGTCCTTGCGCGTGCGGTGCACCACCGTCAGCCGGTCGTTGCCGGCCCCGGTTGCGCCAAGGTCCACGGCGAGCTTGTCCGCGACCTCGCCGGTGCCGTCGGGCGAGTTGTCGTCCACCACCACGACGCGCAGTTCGGACAGGTCGAGCGCCATGAGCTGGGACACCAGGACCGGCAGGTTGTCGGCCTCGTTGAAGGTGGGGACGACCACGGTGATCCGCGAACTCCGCCAGGGCTCGGGGAGCGCCACCGGCTGGGGGGTGACCCGCACCGGCGCGGACGGGTCGTGCTCCGGATGCGTCGGTTGGGAGGGCATGCGCGGCGGCTCCTGAGGGGTGGGCGGCGAGTGCTGGCTGGACGGAGGTGCGTCCAGGATCACGCATACTGCGTTCACCGCACAATACGCGCAAACGGTAGGATACGCCCCTTTCACCGCCGAAAGCGGGGAACACCCGGGGTCACTGTCCCCGTTCGCCGTCCACCACGGCGACGTGGACGAGGGCGCCGGTCTCCTCCAAGGTCAGCAGCACCTCCGGGTCCGCGCTGCTGTCGGTGACCAGGTGCGCGATCTCCTCCGGGGCGACGGTGGGCACCATGGTGTCGGCGCCCACCTTGGTGTGGTCGGCCAGGACGATGGTCTCCTCCGCGCAGGCGGACAGCGCCCGGTCGACGCTGGCTACGGCGGGGTTGGGGGTGCTCAGGCCCCGGTCGGCGCTGACGCCGTTGCCGGAGAGGAAGGCCCGGTTGACCCGCAGTCCCGTCAGCGAGGCCTCAGCGCTGACCCCGACGAGGGCTCTCATGGGTGCGTGTACGGTACCGCCGGTCATGACGACCTCCACCCCGGCGGCCCCGGCGAGGATGTCGGCCACCCGCAGGGAGTTGGTGACGACCGTGAGGTCGCCGTGGCCCAGCAGGGCGCGGGCGAGGGCCTCTGCGGTACTCCCCGGGCCGATGGTGATGGCGTCTCCGGGGCGGACCAGACGGGCCGCGATGGCGGCGATGGCGGCCTTCTCCGCCGCGCACTGCCCGCTCTTGCCCGTGTAACTCTGCTCGTGGACGATCCGCCCGGGCAGCGCCGCGCCTCCCCTGCGGCGATCGAGCAGGCCCTCGGCCTCCATGGCGCGCACATCACGGCGGACCGTGACCTCCGAAGCGCGGACCTTCGCGGCGATGTCCCGCAGGGACATGCTGCCGTTGGCCCACACCAGTTCCAGGATGCGTTCCCGGCGTTCGGCTGCGAAGGCCGGGCGGCTCTCCTCGACCATGGCTGGGGACCCACTTTCCGTGCTCTCGTGTTGTGCACGGCAGGGGTACCGCGCCGGATCAGGGTACGGGCCGGTCCTCACGGGACTGTGTCCCGGCCTCGGGCTTCTCCGTCAGGAGCGTCACCAGGATGACCGCGGTGAGGGCCACGAGTCCGATGAGCGACGCGGCCCCGAACAACATGACGACAGACATCTGAGCCTCCAAGGGGGCGGGCTGACCTGCCACTTACCGGATGCCCCGTTTCCCTCCCGCTCACACCACCGATCCGCCGGAAGATCAGCCACAATGGAGGCATGACCCTCAGCTCCGCGCCACTTGAGTCCACGGTGTGGTGGGCCCACACCTCCACCGCGAGCGAACGTCTGCTGCGTCTGCTGGACAGCGAGGAACTCGCCCGCCAGTCCCGATTCCGGCTCCAGGCCGACCGCGACCGCCACCTGCTGGGCCGTTCGCTGGCCCGTCTGGCGCTGGCCGAGCGCGCGGGCTGCGCTCCCGAGAAGGTCACCTTCGACCTGCACTGCCTGTCCTGTGACGAGAAGTCGCGGACCGGTGCAAGCGGGGGCGACGACACGCCCCACGGCAAGCCGGTGCCCTCCGGTGCGGCCAAGGGGTGGGAGATCTCCGTCAGCCACTCGGGTGAGTGGGTGGTCCTGGCCCTGTCCTCGGGCGCGCCGGTCGGGGTGGACGTCGAACGGGTCTCGGACACACGTGACCTGGCGGGGCTGGCCGGGTATACGCTGGCCGACACCGAGCAAGAGGCCTGGCGGGAGCTGTCCGGCGAAGGTCAGATCGGCGCATTCTTCGGCTACTGGGCCCGCAAGGAAGCCCTGCTCAAGGCGACCGGCCTGGGCCTGTCCGGCGGGCTGCGCCGAGTGGCCGTCACCCCGCCGCACACCGAGCCGCGGCTGGTGTCCTGGGAAGGCGGCGGCGCACCCGGGTCCACGTGGTTGTCGGACCTGGAGCGCGGGCCCGACTACCGGTCAGCGCTGGCCGTGCTGACGGACCGCCCCGTGGAGCTGGCGGTGCACCCCCCTGAGCGCACCGCCGACCTCCTGCGCTCCTGACCCCGGCGCGGTTCGCGCGGAACTAAGCGGTGGCCAGGTGACGGCTGATCACCATGCGTTGTACCTGGTTGGTGCCCTCGACGATTTGCAGGACCTTGGCCTCGCGCATGTAGCGCTCGACGGGGAAGTCGCGGGTATACCCGTAGCCGCCGAAGACCTGGACCGCGTCGGTGGTGGCCTTCATGGCCGTGTCGGTGGCCATGAGCTTGGCCATTGCGGCCTGCTTACCGAACGGGAGTCCGGCGTCGCGCCTGCGCGCGGCCGCCAGGTACAGCTCGCGGGAGGCGGCGACCTGCGTGGCCATGTCGGCGAGCATGAAGCCCACCCCCTGGAAGTCACCGATGGCGGTGCCGAACTGGCGGCGTTCGCGGGAATAGGCGAGCGCGGCGTCCAAGGCGGCCTGGGCCAGTCCCACCGCACACGCGGCGATGCCCAGGCGACCGGAGTCCAGGGCGGACAGGGCGATCCCGAAGCCCCGGCCCTCCTCCCCCACGAGCGCGTCCGCGCCCAGTTCGACGTCCTCGAAGAGCACACCGGCCGTGGGCGAGGAGCACATGCCCATCTTGCGTTCCGGGGCCGCCGATCCGAGGCCGGGGGCGTCCGCCGGGACGTGGAAGCAGCTGATGCCCCGTGCGCCCGAGTCCGCGTCGCCGGTGCGGGCGAAGAGCGCGTAGTAGTCGGCCCGCCCCCCGTGGGTGATCCACGCCTTGGCACCGTTGACGCGGTATCCGTCTTCGGTGCTCTCGGCACGGGTGGTCAGGGCTGCTGCGTCGGAGCCGGAGGCGGTCTCGGACAGGCAGTAGGCACCAAGGAGGTCACCGCCGACCATCGCGGGCAGGTGCGCCGCGCGCTGCTCGTCGGTGCCGAATGCGGCCAGCGGATAGCAGGAGAGCGTGTGGACGCTGACGCCCAGTCCGACCGCGAGCCAGCCACGGGCGAGCTCCTCCACCACCTGGAGGTAGACCTCGTAGGGCTGTTCGCCACCGCCGTACTCGGCGGGGTAGGGAAGGCCGAGCAGCCCGGCTCCGCCCAGGGTGGCGAAGACGTCGCGGGGGAAGACGGAGTTCTCCTCGTCCGCGGCGGCGCGCGGGGCGATCTCCTTGTCCACGATCTCCCGGGTCAGCTCCATGAGCTGCTCAGCCTCGGGTGTGTGCAGCGTGCGTTCGACCGCCATGACCTCTCCCCACGGATTTAGTAGGTCGTCCAACTATATGGTGACCGACGGCACTGTATCCCACCGCCCCGCCCGATCGACCTCCACCCTGGACAGCGGCGGCGTATGAACCCGGACCACTGGACGGGATGTGCATCGCATCCGTTCTGGCACGCACGTCTGTACACAAGGGCCTTCCGCGCCTTAGATTCCACGCATGGACCTCGAACTCCGCCACCTCCGTACGATCTGCCTCCTGGCTGACACCGGCAGCGTGACCAGGGCGGCCGCGGCGCTCTCCACCTCTCAGCCCGCGCTCACCACCCAGCTGCAGCGGATCGAACGCGAGGTCGGCGGGCAGCTGTTCGAACGCGGGCGTTCGGGGGTGCGACCGACCGAGCTCGGCGAGTTCGTCCTCGTCCGCGCACGGGCGGTCCTGCTGTCCATGGACGACCTCCTGCACGACATCACCGCGCGCGGGGCCTCTCCAAGCACGCTGAGAGTGGGCGGCATCGGCCCGCTCACCGTGGAACTGTCGGCGCGCATGCCCGAGATCTTCCCCAACGTGCCGGTCCACGTCCGTACCGAGTACTCGCCCAAGCTGGTCACCGACCTGGTCCGGGCCGGCCGTCTCGACATGGGTACGACCATCGACTACGTGGACCGCGACCTACCCACGGACGGCCCGCTCGCCTGGGCGATGCTCGCGGTGGACCCGCTCCACGTCGCGCTGTGGGCCCACCACCCCCTCGCGGAGAAGCCGTTCATACGCTTGGAGGACCTGGCCGGGAACTCCTGGGCCCTGACGCCGCCGGACGGCACCGGCTGGCCCGAATGCTTCTACCTGGCCTGCCAACGGGCGGGATTCAGCCCTGAAGTCCCCTACCGCCTCTACGAACGCTCCGAGATCCGCGACCTCATCGCCGACCGCCGGGCCATCGCCCCGTGCCAGTCGGACTTCGACTCGGGCCGGGGCGTTGTGGTGCGCCAGCTGGACGGCGCCCCGATACAGCTCCGCCATCTCCTGGTCTGGCGCCGGGACAGCGCAGTACACCAGTCAGCGAACCGGGTCGCACGGCTGGCCAGGGAGCTCCTGGGTCGGCCGCCGACCGGCGGGGAGCCCGCGCCGACCACGACCTGAACCCGGGCATGGCTTTGAGACCCACCCCAGGGACGGAGAACCGGACCGAGCTTCGAGAGCCGGCCCGAGTCCTGACCCCCACCCGAACTGGTCACACCATTGGGGGTTACCGGGGGTTGCAGTAATGAACAGCACTCGTATGATGTTTACCAACCGGTAACGTACTAGCGAGTAGGCGTACCCGCCCCCCGATACCTCTCCCGAGCTACGAAGCCGCTTTCCCCCACGGGCCGAATACCAGGCCTCCCGCTGCGAAGGCACAACCGAGTTCAGGACTTCAACCATGCGATCACTGAGAATCATCGCGTCGGCGCTCGCCGTCGCGGTTCTCGCCGCCTCCTGCGGCGACCCCGAATCGGCGGGCGACACGGGGAAGAACGCGACGATGGGGGTCACCGAGGACAGCGTGGTCATCGGAACCCACCAGCCGCTCACCGGGGCCGCATCCCCCGGTTTCGAGCACGTCTCCACCGGTGCCAGTGCCGTGTTCGACTACATCAACGAGAACGGCGGCATCCACGGCCGCCAGATCGACTACCGGGTGGAGGACGACAGCTTCGACCCCGCCCAAACGATGGAAGCGTCCCGCACCCTCATCAACGACGACGAGATCTTCGCGATGCTCGGCGGTCTGGGCACCCCCACCCACGAGGCGATCATCGACGACCTCAACGAGGAGGGCGTCCCCGACCTCTTCGTCTCCTCCGGCGCACTGGAATGGGACCAGCCCGACGAGTACCCTCTCAGCTACGGATTCCAGGTGGACTACTCCAAGGAGGCCAAGGTCCAGGGGTCCTACATCGCGGACAACTTCTCCGGTGACGACGTCGGCCTGCTCTACCAGAACGACGACGTCGGCCCCGCCTCCCACGCGGGTATCGAGCAGTACCTGATGGACGAGATCGTCGCCTGGGAGTCCTACGACCCCGGCGTCCCCGAACTCGACGGCCAGATCGCCGAGCTGAAGGAGTCCGGCGCCGACGTCGCGGTGTGCTACTGCATCCCCGCCTTCCTGGGCCTGGCCGTCCTCCAGGCCCAGTCCATCGGCTACGAACCCCAGTGGGTGGCCCCCAGCTTCGGCGGCGACGTCGAGGTCGTCACCGACCTCATCTCCGAGTACGCCGACGGCACCCCCGCGGAGGACGTACCGCCGGAAGCCTTCCTCGACGGTCTGATCATCACCGCGTTCCTGCCGATGGTGGCCCAGCCCGACGACCCGTGGACCGAGTTCTACCGCGAGCTCCACGACGAGTACAACGAAGGCGCGCCCTTCACCGACACCACGGTGTACGGCATGGTGCAGGCCACCCTCTTCGCCCAGCTCCTCATGGAAGTCGGCCCCGACCTGGACCGCGAGACCCTCATCGACACCCTGCACGCCCATGAGTGGGCCGGGCCGGGCTTGGTGCCCTTCGTGGCCACCGAAGATGACCACAGCGGCTACTCAGGTGTGATGGTGGTCCAGAACAACGCCGACGAGGAGCTTGACGTCCTCCAGGAACCACGGGTGACCGACAGCGATGGCGGGGACATCCTGCCCTTCGACCTGGACCGGCCCGATCCCGAAGAGGTCGACCTGTACGACGGCACCGGGTGAGGGGCGGCGGGCGCGGGAATCAGCCCCGCGCCCGCCCGCTCTCCGAACACCCCGGCTCTGCGGGCCGGTCCTCCGAGGGCACCTTCTCCGAAGGCCCGGCCTCCGCAGGCTCAGCGGCCGGGTTCTCCGCCGCCGCACGCCCGGCCGTCGAACGGCGGGAGTACAGCCACCAGCCCGCGCCGATGACCACGGCCACGGCACCGGTGCCCAGTGCGACCTGGAATCCGACATCGGCCCCGCCGGCCCCCACCAGGACCAGTGCGACAGTAGTGGGCAGCGACCCGATCGCGGTTCCAAGCACGAAGGGCATCACCCGCATCCCGGTCAGCCCGAACCCGTAGTTGACCACCTGGTAGGGAAGGACCGGTATCAGCCGCAACTGCACCACCGTCAAGAGCGCGCGGCCGCCGGACAGGCCCTCCAGCCTGCTCCGGACTCTCTTCGGCAGCCTGCGCGAGACCGCGTCCCGCGCCACGTGCCGGGCCACGACGAACTGGGTCAAGGCGGCGAGGACCCCACCGATCAGGGCAAGGACCACACCAAGGGCCAGGCCGAAGAACAGTCCCCCCGCGATGTTGAGCGCGGGGCGGGGCAGCATCGCCTGGACGGCCAAGGTGTAGGAGGCCAGGTACACGAGGGAGCCGCCCAGGCCCGCATCATCGGTCCAGGACCGGACGGTCTCCAGGTCGAGTCCGCTCAGCAAGGCCCAGAGCACCAGCAGCAACCACCCGGTGAGCAGCGCCGCGCGCCCGACCCAACCTGCCTTCTTCTCCCCCATTCCACCCAGGGTAGGGCGTGTTATGGGGCATTCCTGTCCGGGATGTGCAGGAGGAACTGGGCACCACCGAGCAGATCGCTGTGCCGGGCGACGAGGCTCCCACCGTAGGCGCGCACGATCTCCCGGGAGATGGCCAGGCCCAGACCGCTCCCCCCGGGGTCGCGCTCCTTCGACTCCGGCAGCCGTGCGAAGCGCTCGAAGACGCGTTCGCGGTCCTCGACCGGGATCCCCGCTCCGTCGTCGTGGACCTCCACCACTGAGGCGCCGTCCTCGCGTTGGACGATGATGTCGATGCGGCTGTTCGCGTGGCGTTCGGCGTTGGCCACCAGGTTGGTCAGGACCCGCACGAGCCGGAGCCGGTTGACGACCGCGTACACCGGCCCGGAAGCGTGCACGCGCAGTTCGGGACGTCTGTGCCGGTCGGTGAACTCCTGCTCCACGAAGGCGGTGAGGTCCACGCGTTCGCGCGTCAGCGCCATGTCGTTGTCCAGCCGGGCCAGTTCCAGCAGGTCGGAGACGATGTTCTCCAACCGCTCGGTGTCGGACAGCAACCCGTTCAGGGTCCTCTCCCTGGCACGCGGATCGGGTTCGGGGTCGGAGAGTTCGACCTCCAGTTTCGTGCGCATCCCGGCGATGGGGTTGCGCAGCTCATGAGAGGCGTCGGAGACGAACCGGCGCTGTTGGCTGACGGCCTCCTCAAGCCGGACGAGGCTGGCGTTGGCGGTACGGGCCAGGTGGGCGATCTCGTCATCACTCTTGGGCACGGGCAGCCTGCGGTGCAGGTCGCTCATGGTGATGCGGTCCATCTCGGCACTGATCTCCTCCACTGGGCGCAGGGCCCTGCCGACCCCGTACCAGATGATCAGGGCGGTCCCGGTAACCAGGAGTATCGAGAGTCCGACCAGCACGTACTCCAGCGCGTTGGTGACCAGCAGCTGCGGGGTCCGAGCGGCCCCGAGGACGACCACGTCCCCGTAGGCCGAGTCGGTGACGGAGTACCCCACCACCTGCAGGCATTCCCCGGGGCCCTCCCCGGCGACCCCTCCGCAGACGGTGGTGTCGAGTCGGAAGTCATCCTCTTGGGGGGACTCGTCCGTCAGCGCGGGAAGGCCGCGTATGGGCTCGCTCGCGGCCAGGACCTCATGGGTCTCCTGGTCGACCACTTGGAGACGCTGGATGACGGCTCCGGTGGACGGGATCGACCCCTCGTAACGATCCGTCACGATGTGGTCGACCACCTGGCGCGCTCCCTCGGCCGCGAGGTCCCGCACCTGGTCGAGGGCCACCTGCCGAATCACCAGGAAGGAGAGGACGAGGAGAAGACAGACGACCGCGGCGAGCATGGCGACCGCCCCGGCGGTGACCCGGGCACGGATGGAGCGTGGCCGCAGTGCGCGCCATGATCTCCGGAGCCGCTCATACCGTTCTCCCACTCGCCCATTGTCACCCAGCGCGACAGTAAACCGGCGAATTGCCCCCGGTGTGGCGGCCGAACAGCACGAACGGGAACAAGGTCCCAACCAGCCCTTTTCGGTCGAACCCGGTTACTCGTAGGGGTCCGGCGGGTTGGTCACCTCCACGACCGAGGAGGTCGCGATCTCGTGCTCCGCGGCGTCGTACAGGTCTCCCTCAGGCTCCACCCAGGTGCCGGTGACCTCCCACCAGGTGTCGGCCTCCGGTTCCGGGTGGTCGGTGACGAGGACCTTGTTGACGACCGCGTCCGCGGCGCAGCAAGCCATCTGGAGCCTGGCCAGGTACCAGCCGTCCCCGTCCTCGTTGGGGACGGAGAAGCCGGTGAGCTTGATGTCCCGGCCCGAGAGCTCCCGCTCCTCATCCACCCAGGCCCGCATGACGAACTGCTGGATGCCGAGCTCCACGGCCTCTCCCGGAGCGGCGTCCTCCAGGCCGTCGCTGAACTGGGAGGAGGACCGTTCGTCCCTCGGCGGCGGACCGGAGGAGCCACCGGAGCTCTCGACGGAGTAGGAGCCGAGCGCGGGCGGCGCCACGACGAACACCGATACGACAGGAAGCAGGAGCAGCCAGGCCATACCGGGGGCGCGGGCGTGGTCGTGCCCGTGTCCGCCGCTCGCGGCGGACCGCCCTCCGTCGTAGTCCGCAACGGCTTGGTGCAGCTCCGTGCGGCCGGAGTCGACGGCACCCTCAACGGTTGGAGTGTCTTCGGCCCTCCCGTCCGCGACAGCTTCCCCCTGGTCGAGGGCGGGGTCCTCGCCACGCACCTCGGCCACGATGACCAGCGTTCCGAGCGCGATCATGACCACGCCAGTGGCGACCAGAAACGGCCCGAACCCCGCCTTGACCCAGTTCAGGTAGAGGTCTGTGGGAACCGTACTGGTGAGCGCCGCGGCTCCGAGCAGAACGAGCGTGAGCCCCTGGGCTATGCGGTTCACAGGATCAGACCTCCCACGAGGAAAGTACAGGCCAGACCGGCCACCAGACAGATGGGAGCGAAGCGAACAACGAACCTCCAGCCGAACACCCCGGCCTGCAGGGCGATAAGCTTGAGATCCACCATAGGACCGACCACCATGAACGCGAGCTGCGCGGTCGGGGAGAAATCGGTGAGACTGGCCGCGACGAAGGCGTCCGCTTCGGAGCAGATGGACAGGATGATCGCCAGCAGTGCGAGTACCAGCACCGAAATGACGGGCGCGTCAGCCACCGCCATCAGCCAGGACCGGGGCACGATCACGTTGAGCGTGGCGGCAGCCGCCGCGCCCACCACCAGGTAGCCGCCCGCGTGCATCATGTCGTGCAGCATCGACTCCCGGAAGGCCTTCCATTTGGAGGCCCCGGGGGTGTGCATGCGCGCCGGCAGGCGCAGCCAGTCCGCGCGGCCGAAGCGCACCCAGATCCAACCCACGATCACACAGGCGAGCAGAGAGGCCAGGAAGCGGGCGAGCACCATCTCCGGTTGTCCGGCGAAGGCCACGGCCGTGGCGATCATGACGATGGGGTTGATGGACGGAGCGGCAAGGAGGAAGGTGAGTGCGACCGCTGGAGCCACCCCGCGCTTGATCAGGCTGCCCGCGATGGGGACAGAGGCGCACTCGCAACCCGGCAGGAGCACACCGGAGGCACCTGCCACGGGCACTGCCCGGCGGGGGTCGCTGGGCAGGAACCTCCGGTAGAACGATGCGGGCACGAAGGCGACGAGTGCGGCGGAGAACGCCACACCGAAGACGAGAAAGGGCAGTGCCTGGAAACTGATCGCGGTGAAGATGGTCGCCCAGGCCAGAAAGGCCTGGTTGGTCAGTTCATCGGAGAACCAGGCGTGCACCATCGCCATGGCCGTGATGAAGAGGGCGAACAGCCATACCGTTCCGGTTCTCCGCGAGCTGTTGCGCCGCCCCCACTCGGCAGGGGGCAGTTCGTCTCCGCGGTCGTCCCAGCCATCGCCGAACGAGTCGCCGAGCGAGGTGGAACTAGGGGGCGCGGAGCCGCGCGCCGGTGTCTTCCGTTCGGACACAGGGGTACTCCGTCGGGCTCGGTTGGGATCTCCCCGCATAGTAGCCGAAAATCATTATCGTTTGCGCGCACCTAGCCAAGCTGTGGACAGGACAACGCACAAAAGTGCGCCCCAGGGCACCCGTTCCCCGGGCCGTCAGGGGGTTCAGGAGTCCCGTCCGTCGCCGCGGCCGGTCTCCGGCCCCTCTTCGTCGTGGCCCTCTTGCCGATCCGGGCTGTGCATGCCCTCACCGCCATCGACCACCGGGGCCTCCTGCGGATCCGGGTCACCGACCGGGGGCCCATCAGCCCGGTCCACGTCGTCGGGGAGCGGCCCTCCGGCCTCACCCCAGCAGTACACGTTCTGCAGGTCCGGCATCTTGGCCAGGTTGAACTGCGGGTCCAGACCGTTGCGCAGCTGGCGGCTGTAGTCGGCCAGGAGCCGGAAGGCCACCGTAGAGAGCGGCGCCAGGGCCAGGAGGTTGACGGCGGCCATCACGCCCATGGTGATGTCTGCGAAGCTCCAGACCACGACAAGCGGGGCCACGCAACCGAGGAAGACCGCGGCCAGGACCGCGGAACGGAAGTAGGTCATGTGCTGAGGGCTGGCGTCCATGAACTGGAGGTTGGACTCACCGTAGTAGTAGTTGCCCAGAACCGAGGTCCAGGCCAGCAGGAACAGGATGACCGTGAGAGCGTGGATCGACCAGGTGCCCAACGACTCCTGGAGCGCCATCTGCGCGACCACGATGGGCTCTAGGTCAGGGGCGAACTCCGTGCCGTACAGCAGCACGATGAACGCGGTCACCGAGCAGACGATCCAGGTGTCGAAGTACACCCCCAGGGTCTGGACCAGACCCTGCTTGGCGGGGTGGGAGACGGACGCGGTCGCACCGGCGTTGGGTGCCGAACCGAGGCCCGCCTCGTTGGAGAACATGCCGCGCCGAAGACCCCAGAGGATCGCGGTACCCACACCGCCCGCGGCGACCTCGCGGATACCGAAGGCGTGGGCGAAGATGCTGGCGAAGACCCCCGGCACGGACTCGATGTTGACGATGATGACCGCGACGCCCAGCAGGATGTAGAGGATGGCCATCAACGGGACCAAGCCCTGGGCGACGTGCGCGATACGGCGGACGCCGCCGAAGATGACCGCCGCGGTGAGGGCGACCAGGGCGAGGCCGACCACCGCGTTCAGGGCCAAGCCCGTGGGGCCGCCGAACTCGCCCACAGTGGTGCCGATAGCCCCCGCGATGCTGTTGGCCTGCACCGAGTTGAAGACCAAGCTGAAGGTCACGGTGATGACCACCGCGAACAGCACACCCATCCACCGGCGGTTGAGGCCGTAGAGCATGTAGTAGGCCGGACCGCCGCGGAATCCGGTACTGGTGCGCACTTTGTACAGCTGGGCGAGCGTGGACTCCACGAACGACGCCGCGCTGATGACCGCGGCCATCACCCACATCCAGAACACGGCCCCTGGGCCGCCCAGCATGATCGCCAACGTGACACCGACGATGTTGCCGGTGCCCACTCGGGAGGCCGCCGAGAGCGCGAACGCCTGGAAGGAAGAGATCTCCCTGCCGCCGTCCGGTGCCGTGCCGGGGCTGCTTCGCAGGACCCGGAACATCTCCGGTAGGAGCCGGATCTGGACGAACCCCGATCGCACTGTGAAGTAGAGGGCCAGCACGACCAAGAGCGGGATGAGAAAGAAGGTCCAGAAGGCGTCGTTGAGGGCGACCAGGACGTTGTTGAGGACGGTCACGCGTTCCCCTTCAGGCGGCGTGTGGTCCCGAGTACGACATCGGGGTTTCCGGCAACTGTCCTCGTCGGACCGGGTTTCGGCCAACTGGGACATGCGAAGGGGCGGTAAAGGACCGTAAACGCTGACGAGGCGGGCCCGACCGGAGTCGGACCCGCCTCGGGGTCTGGTGTCCCGCCCTCACATGCGCCGGACCTCAGGTATCGCTAGCTCTGCGGAGCGGAGTTGTAGCGGTCGTTGCGGCGGGGGCCACCTCGGTAGCCGCCACGGGAGTCGCTGCCACGGTAACCACCACCGCCGCGACGGTCGCCGCCCTCGCCTCGGTAGCCGCCGTCGCCGCGGTCGTTGCGGCGGTCGCCTCGGTAGCCGCCGTCGCCGCGGTCGTTGCGGCGGTCGCCACGGTAACCGCCGTCACCGCGGTCGTTCCGGCGGCCACGGTAACCGCCGCCACCGCCGCGGTAACCGCCGCCGCCACCGCGGTAACCACCGCGACGGGGACCGCCACGGCCGCGGCGGGGACGCTCGGGCTCCGGGGGCTCGATCCACGGCTCCCCGCTGGGCTCCTTGGCTCCGGTCACCTCGGAGAGGAGCTCGTCACCGGGGTTGACCAGGTGCTGCTTGGCGTCGACACCGGCGTCGTTGATCAGGCGGCGGGCCATACGGCGCTGGTTCGGCGCGACCAGGGACACGACGGCGCCCGAGGAGCCGGCTCGGGCAGTACGGCCACCGCGGTGCAGGTAGTCCTTGTGCCCGGTGGGCAGGTCGATGTTGACGACCAGGTCGATGCCGTCGACGTGGATGCCGCGGGCGGCGACGTCGGTGGCGACCAGGGCCTGGATCTTGCCCTCACGGAACTTGGCCAGGGTGCGGGTGCGCACGCTCTGGGTCTTGCCGCCGTGCAGGGAGGCGCTGGGAACGCCCGCCTCCGCCAGCTGCTCGCTGATGGTGTCGGCGCGGTACTTGCTGCGCACGAACAGCAGGGTACGGCCCTCGCGCGCGGCGATCTGGGCGACGATCTTGTTCTTGTCGCGGGGCAGCACCTTGAGCAGGTGGTGCTCCATGGTGGTGACCTGCGAGACCGGCGGGTCCACGGAGTGGGTCTGCGGGTTCTTCATGTACCGGCGGACGAGCTTGTCGACGTCACCGTCGAGCGTCGCCGAGAACAGCAGGGTCTGGCCATCGGGGTGCACCTGGTCGAGAAGCTCACTGACCTGCGGCATGAAGCCCATGTCGCACATCTGGTCGGCCTCGTCCAGCACCGAGATCTCGACGTCGCCCAGGTCGCAGGCGCCCTGGTCGATGAGGTCGGTGAGGCGGCCCGGCGTGGCGACGAGGACGTCGACACCGCGGCGCAGTTCGTTGATCTGGCGGGTGTAGGAGCTACCGCCCACGACGTCGCCGACCTTGACGCCCAGAACGCGGGCGTAAGTGCGGAACGCGTCGCGCACCTGGTGCGCGAGCTCTCGGGTGGGCACCAGGACCAGCGCACGGGGGCGGCTGGCGGCGGCACGGCGCTCGGAGCAGCGCATCAGGACCGGCAGGCCGAAAGCCAGGGTCTTGCCCGATCCGGTACGACCGCAGCCGAGGACATCGCGGCCCTCGATGGCGTCGGGGATGGTCGCGGCCTGGATCGGGAACGGGTTGGTCACACCGTTCTTCGCCAGCTCACCGACAACGTCCTTGGGAAGACCAAGGCTGTCGAAAGCGGGCATTACGGCAGTGTCCGTCGTCAAGTGACGTGTACCTTCCTCATCGTTTGGCAGCGTTTCGAGGAAGGCTCCACACGGCCACAGCGGACCCAGCGAAGAAATCACACAAACGCGCCTGATCACACGCGGAAGCGGCCCCGATGCATGTGGGGCTCGTGTGCTCTTCGGGTTAAGAGTGACGCCGACTGGGTCGACACGCTCTCCGCGTCTTGGCGGCCCGGCGCGCCCGGATGCGCGCGGCTATCGAACGACCGCTTGCAGCAGCGTACTAGAGATCCTCCGAGGGCGGGGACGGGATGGGCGCTTTTCGCCGGTGATACGGATCTCCCCACCCCGCCCCGTGTGGTGTGCCGAGGTCAGGCGCCCGGGGCCATGCTCTTAGCCAGCGCGGTCAGGCGGCCCACCTGCGCCTTGCGCTCGGCGGCGCACTGCTCGTCGAGCGTGTTGCCGACGGCCTCCTGGAGGAGCGCCTTGGTCGCGACGGCGGCGTCGGGGTTGGTCGCCAACAGACCCGCGACGGCGTCGTCCACCGCGCCGTCGAGCTCGTCGGTCCCGACCACCAGAGTGGCCAGTCCGAGGTCGCGGGACTCCTCGGCTCCGACCTTGCGCGCGGTCAGGCAGATCTCGGTGGCACGGTGCACGCCGACGATGTCCACCAGGGGCTTGGTGCCGGTCAGGTCCGGGACCAGACCAAGGGCGGGCTCCTTCATGCAGAACTTGGCGTCGTCGGCGAGGATGCGCAGGTCACAGGAGAGCGCGAGCTGGAATCCGGCGCCGATGGCGTGACCGCGAACGGCGGCGATGGTGACCAGGTCGGGTCGGCGCAGCCAGCGGAAACCCTGCTGGAGCTCGTCGATGTAGGAGTCCAGTTCGGCCTCGTCCGACGACCCGTCGGCGATCCCGGCGACGATGGAACGCTCGCCCTCGACCCCCTCGGGGGTGAACATGTTGAGGTCGATACCCGCGGAGAAGATGCCACCGTCTCCGGCAATGACGACGATTCGGACATCGCCGGGGAGCGCCTGGCCGATGTGGGCCAGAGTCGTCCAGGTGCGCCCGGTCATCGCGTTACGCCGCTCAGGTCGACTGATGGTGATGCGCGCGACCGCACCCTCCACCGCGAGCTTCAAGCCGGCCCGGGTCAGCTCCGCCTCGGTGGGCAAATCCAGTTTCCCGGACTCCGCCGATGCCTGTGCCATGGGTTCCTCCGTCACATCGGTTGGCAATGCACCGACCCTACTGGCCAGTAACACCATGGGTGCTACCGGGATCAGGCTTTGCGTGTCGCCCCGCCGCGTCCGCGCAGCTCCACCCCGGCCTCGCCGAGCAGGCGGTGCACGAAACCGTAGGAACGGCCGGTCGCGGCCGCCAGGGCCCGGATGCTCTCACCCGCGTCGTACCGACTCTTCAGCTGCGCCGCCAGCTCGGAGCGGTCCGCACCCGAAACCCGGGCGCCCTTTCTCAAGGCGTCACTCACAGTTCTCTCCCCATTGACGATGACCGGCATCCCTACTGGTCCGGCACGGACAATGATCGGACATCGCCCTCACACACCGCCACATTCACCAGGCGCCACGCCGACCGACCCCGGTTTCGGAGGGACATTAACCCCGACCGAAAAGGAGGGGGGTGAACCTCCCAGGATTCCGGACGTCCACCCCCGCACCGTGGTCACACGGCCCACCTCGTACAGGAACCCCTCAAGCGAGTGCGATGAGGTCTTCGAACTCGGCGTTCCACACGTCCTCGACACCGTCGGGCAGCATGATGACGCGCTCGGGCTGCAGCGCCTCGACCGCGCCCTCATCATGTGTCACCAGCACGATCGCGCCCTTGTAGTTGCGCAGGGCCGACAGGATCTCCTCGCGGCTGGCCGGGTCAAGGTTGTTCGTGGGCTCGTCGAGCAGGAGGACGTTGGCGCTGGAGACCACCAGAGTGGCCAGGGCGAGGCGCGTCTTCTCGCCGCCGGAGAGCACCCCGGCGGGCTTGGCCACGTCGTCCCCGGTGAACAGGAACGAACCCAGGGTCTTGCGGGCCTCGACCTCGGGGAGGTCGGGTGCCGCGCTCATCATGTTCTCGAGGACGCTCCGCTCCACGTCCAGGGTCTCGTGCTCCTGAGCGTAGTAGCCGAGCTTGAGTCCGTGGCCTGGGAGGACCTCACCGGTGTCGGGTTCCTCGACCCCGCCCAGAAGGCGCAGCAGCGTCGTCTTGCCCGCACCGTTCAAACCCAGGATCACCACGCGGCTACCCCGGTCGATGGCCAGGTCCACACCGGAGAAGATCTCCAAGGAGCCGTAGGACTTGGACAGCCCCTCTGCCATCAGCGGTGTGCGACCACTCGGAGCCGGGTCCGGGAAGCGCAGCTTGGCGACCTTGTCGGACTTGCGGACCCCGGAGACCCCGTCCATAAGCTTGTCGGCACGGTTGAGCATCTGCTGTGCGGCGCGCGCCTTGGTGGCCTTGGCGCGGAACTTGTCGGCCTGCTTGCGCAGGGTGTCGGCCTGCTTCTCGGCGTTGGCCAGCTCCCTGCGCCGACGGCGCTCGTCGGCCTCCCGCTGGGTCTGGTAGAGCTTCCAGCCCATGTTGTAGATGTCGATGACGCTGCGGTTGGCGTCCAGGTAGAACACCTTGTTGACCACGTGCTCGACGAGTTCCACATCGTGGCTGATCACGATGAGCCCGCCCTGGTGGGACTTGAGGAAATCACGCAGCCACACGATGGAGTCGGCGTCCAGGTGGTTGGTCGGCTCGTCCAGCAGCAGGGTGTCCGCGCCGCTGAACAGGATCCGGGCCAGCTCGATCCGGCGGCGCTGACCACCGGAGAGCGTGTGCAGAGGCTGCGACAGTACCTTGTCCGGCAGGCCCAGGCTGGAGGCGATGGCGGCGGCCTCGGACTCGGCCGCGTACCCGCCCAGCACGTGGAGGCGCTCCTCCCAGCGGGCGTAGGCACGCACACCCTTGTTACGGGTCTTCTCGTGGTCGCTGGTCATCTTCTTCTCGGCCTCGCGCAGACCGTTGAGCGCCTCGTCGATACCGCGTGCGGACAGCACCCGGTCCTTGGCGATGACGTCGAGGTCGCCGGTCCGGGGGTCCTGCGGCAGGTAGCCGATACTGCCCGAGCTGGTCACCGTGCCGCCGGTGGGTATGCCCTCACCCGCCAGCACCTTGGTCATGGTGGTCTTGCCCGCACCGTTGCGGCCGACCAGTCCGATCCGGTCCCCCGAGGCGATACGGAAGGTCGTCGGCTCCAGCAGGAGTCGAGGTCCGACGCGTAGTTCGAGGTCGGTGGCGATCAACATGGGTGGGGCATCCTCAAAGGTGGTTGAAGGGTTTGTCGCGGCGGGGTCGTCGAGGACGGGGTCCTACAGACGGACCGACCCAGCCTAACGGCACGGGCGCGGAGTGGAGCGAGAGGTTTTCCGCCGACCGGCCTCCGGACACGGGGGTGCCCCCGACCCACACAACGGGGGCGGGGGCACGGCGCATTCCCCGGGAACAGGAACCCGGTGCGAGGTCACTCCTTGGCGGGCCCCTCCTTCTCCGAGGAGGGCGCGACGACCACGACAGCGGCCGCCTCCTTGTCGGGTGGCGACCGCCTGTCGTCACCCTGTTCCTCTTGCTCTTCGTTGACGTGCGACGGAGGCCGGTTGCGGAGCAGCGCCGCGAGCACAGCCGCGATCGGGGTGGCCAGGAACATCCCGACGATGTTGCCCAGTATGCCGCCCGCGGTGATGGCGATCAGGACGATCGGCGAGGGCAGTTCCAACGCCTGCCCGTAGATGCGCGGCGCGAAGATGCTGCTCTCGGCCTGCTGGACCACGACCACGGCAGCCACGATGACGAGGGCGATCACCGGCCCCTCGGTCACCAAAGCGACCAGCGCCGCGAGCAGGCCGGTGAGGAAGGCTCCGATGACCGGCAGGAACGCCCCGACGAACGTGAGCACGATCAGGGGGATCGCGAGGTTCGGGTCCAGGAAGATGAGCAGGACGATGCCGATACCGACAGCGTCAATGACACCGACCATGGCCACTCCGCGCACGTACCGGCCCATCACCCCGTAGGCGACGTTGCTGGCGTGGCGCAGGCCCGGACGGGACTTGGGCGGCAGCAGGCTGACGAACCAGTCGACGAGCTTGTCACCGGAGTGCAGGAAGTACACGGTAAGCGCGATGATCAGCACCAGGCTGATGAGGATCTGGACCACGGCCGCGCCGGCGGTCCAGGCCCCGGTGAGCAGCTGGTCGGTGTTGTCGGTGATGATCCCCTGGATCTGCTCCCAGGCGTTGTCGATCATCTCTGCGAAGAGCGCCGGATCGAGCCCGAAGGGGACATCGATTTCCTGGAGTTGCGTCACCGCCCGGGAGACGCTGCGCACCAGACCGTCGAAGCCCTGGATGGCCGGTTGGACGACCAGCGTGACCACACCACTGAGTACGGCCAGTCCGGTGAGGACCGTGGCCGCGGTGGACAGGCCGCGGCCCAGTCCCCTGCGACGGAACCAGCTGGCCAGGGGCATGAGGAGCGCGGTGATGAAGACCGCGATGATGACCGGCAGGGTGACGATCGAGAGGTAGATGGCCGCGTAGACGAGCAGACCCGCGACCACCCCGACGAGAAGGACCCGCCAGGCGACGTCGCTGACAACCCGCAGCAGGTCACCGGCGCCCATGTCGTCGTCCGGTTCGGCCTCCTTCTCGGCCTCCGGTTCCGCCTGCTCCTCAGCCTCTTGGGCCTCAAGCTGGGCAAGGCGCTCGGCACGAGCTCTGCGGGCGCTAAGCCACTTGTTCAGGAGCGCCCATACTCCCGGCCGCTGGGCTTGCACATGTACTCCATTCTCCGGGGGATGCACGTATGGGGGTCAGGGTTCTCGCGAACCGCGGGGGACAACACTGTCAGAACTGCCAGGGTTCCCGCGGGCGTCCGCTGTGCACGATCTCGTTGCCGAAGGGCGCCAGGGCCACGGGGATCATCTTGAGGGAGGCCCAGGCCATCGGCAGGCCGATGATGGTGATCGCCAGACCGAACGCTGTGACGATGTGGCCGATGGTGAGCCACCAGCCTGCGACGATCAGCCAGATGACATTCATGACGGTCGTACCGCCACCGGCACCGGGGCGGCGCACGAGGTCGCGCCCGAAGGGCCAGATCGCGTAGCTGGCCATGCGGAAGGAGGCGATACCGAAGGGGATCGTCACGATGAGGATGCAGCAGATGATCCCGGCGATGACATAGCCGATCGCCAGCCAGAATCCGGCCACGAAGATCCAGATGATGTTCAGGATGAGCCGCAAGAGGGCCACGGTGTTCGTCTCCTTGCTTCGGTCCCGAGTGGGATGGGCGCGCGTTCGTCCGGCGGAGCCGAAACGAGCGCATCCTGTTTTCTATCGTCTGGGACGCCCACACACCATGACCTGTTCCCCACTTCTTCCCTGGCCCTTCCCCTAGGGGGCAGCGCAGGACGGGGCAGGGCGGGTTCGACCGAACGTCGGGTCCCGGGTGCCGGTGTCAGGAGACCGCTGGGAGGCCGACCTGCCGTCGCTCTGGGTGAGGACATACGGTCACACACAATCTCGGAGGCCGTGCGGGACCACAATGTGATGGGCGCATCAGGGCGACCCCCTAGGCAGGAGGGACATGGCGCCATACGATGACCTATGTCCTTCGCAAGACGGTAGATCTCGCGATTTGCGACAAAATCTGACAGACAACCAGAGACCGGACGCCAGGCATCAGGTTTCGGTAACGGTTGGATGAGCAATTTCCCCACCCCCCGTGCATGATCGGGAGTGGGGATGGCATGATTACGTACCGGCTAGGACGGGGGCTGTCACCGCCTCCCCAGCCGTTCGCGTGAGCACCCCATCATCGGCAGGCATCGCCTCTGTGATGGCGCTTCTCGTGGTTTCAGCCACACCGGGGAACAACGCCAGCACCGCTCGACGTTTGCGTCGTGCGGGGTGACTCGCGCCGCATGACCAATTTTTGGTGACTGAAGCTTTTTCAGACAGCTTACTAGTGATTTCAGTAGAGGTGGTTCAAGCATGTCTCAGGTACGTCGGCAGGCCGCGCTGCGCCCCCGCCCGAGCTGGGGGTGGCAGGATGCCGCCGCGTGCCGGGGCGAGGACCTTGTGCTCTTCTTCGGCCCCGATGGCGAGCGCCAACCGGAGCGGGAGATTCGCGAGCGCAAGGCCAAAGAGATCTGTGCGGCCTGCCCCGTTCGAACCGACTGCCTGGACTACGCGATCTCGCGTCCGGAGAAGTACGGCACGTGGGGTGGACTGAACGAGGACGAGCGCGCCTCCGAGCGCCGTCGCCGTATGCGACGCGCCAACGCCGCCTAAATTCCAGGAGTTCCCCCGCCTAACGGATCTCTCCCGGTGGCCCCGGCCCCGTTAACCCGCGGCGCCCCGACGATCGACGTCGAGGGCGCCGCGGGTTTTCCATGCCCTCCGGACATTTCCACACCCGTCCGGCCCAGCCGGCAGGAACCTCCCACAAAGGGGCGGACTCACTCCGCGTGCCGCGACAGGTGCCGGCCGAACCAGTCGAGCGTCGCCACCGCAACCTGGCGCCATTCCTGGGCACCGTGCAACAGCTGCTCGGCCCCGCACACCACCCGCAGGTCGGACAGTCCACCCATGCGTCCGCGCGTCCACTCCCCCAGTTCACGCACGAACGAGTCCTCACTCGCCAACAGGATCAGGGCAGGGGCCCGCACCGCGGGCAGGCTCGGTTCAGCGAGGTCGATACGCCCGCCGTGGACCACCACCGACGCCACGTCCTGCGGCCGCTCCGCTGCCGTCACCAGGGCCGCGGGGGCGGCGGCGCCCGAACCGAGCACGCCCAACGGTTCGCTCGCCGCGTCAGTGGCGCGGCGCAACCAGGTCACGGCGGCGCTCAGACGCTCACCCAGCACCCGCGTCTCCGTTCCGGTGTCACCCGGGCCCCGCTCGTCCCCGGTGAGCAGGTCCAGCAGCAGCGTGGCGTATCCCGCACGGTGCAGGGCCGAGGCGATGGCCCGCCACCGGGGGTCGCTCCGACTCTCCCCGAAGGCCATCACCACCACACCGCGCAGCGCCGTCGGCATGGTGAGGTCACCGTCCAGGTAGACCTGTCCGGCCCGGATCCGCACGGCCCTGGCCGCGTCGGGACGCTGGTGAAGGCGGTCGCGTTCGTCCAGGATCGCGGTGACGTGCCCGTCGGAGAGCTGGTCGAAGTCGCTGTACCACTCCCCCACCGCCCGGAAATTGTCCGGCGCGCTGAGCACCACCAAGGCGTCAGCCTCAGCCCGCAGGGTCTCTATGGCCTCTGGGGAGGCCACGGGCACGGCCAGCACCAACCGCGACGGGGCGGCATGGCGGACCATGCGCAGCGCGGCGCGCGCGGTGCCACCGGTGGCGACCCCGTCGTCGACGATCACGCAGTCGCGCCCGGCGATTCTGGGACCGGGGCGTTCCCCCCGGTAGACGCGGCGCCTGCGGTCGAGCTCGTCGCGTTCGGAGGCCACGGTGTCGGACAGGGCCTGCCGTGGCACACGTAGCCGGGCGAGGGCCCGGTCGTCGTAGAGGACGTGTCCGTCCTCGGAGATCGCGCCCACTCCGGTCTCCGGCCTCCCCGGCAGACCGATCTTGCGGACCACGAGCACATCGAAATCGGCGTCCAGGCGCTGGGCCAGTTCCGCGCCGACCGGAACCCCGCCCCGCGGCAGCGCGAGCACGACCGGATCGTTGACGGCGTGGGGACGCACCCGCTCAGCGAGGCGTCGGCCTGCCTCGGACCTGTCAGCGAAGGGCAGTGAAACGGGTACCGGGTTCATGTCCTCACCGGCGCCGGGGCCGCGTGGCCCGGCACCGCTCCTTCCGGCTGTATGGAGTGAGCCGCTGGAAAAGTGATACCGGCATACCCCGCGGTGCACGGGTTACAACCCCGGCCAGCCGCAAAAAGCGCGACGGTTCAGGGCGTGTTCGGTGGATGCTGCCCGTCGCGAGCGGTGTGGGGTACTGCGCCGCAGGCGTCCGTTGAGGGTGGTGGCGGGCGACGAACAGGGGGTACTGCGCCGCAGGCGTCCGTTGAGGGTGGTGGCGGGCGACGGGTGGGCGGTGCCAGCACAAGGCCGAAGAAGGAGTTCCCCTACTGTGCACTGCCTCGCAAGCTCGGCAGCATCGCACAGCGGGGGCCCGCCCGGGTTCGGCTGTCGACTGAGAGATGCGCAGTGCAAGTGCCGCTGGGGCGACGCGCAGCAGAGTACGTGCCCGCCGAGCACGCCCTAACGCCTTCGGAACCCGCGGCGGAGCACCGCCATCAACAAGGCGTCGTGTCGGCGGCCCTCCCAGAGAAGCGCGTCGCGCATCCTGCCCTCGACGTAGAAGCCGCAAGAGCGGTAGACCGCGATGGCCCGCATGTTGAAGGCGTACACGTACAGCCAGACGCGGTGCAGGCCGATGTGCTCGAAGGCGTACTCGAGGACGAGCTCCGTGGCCTCCCTTCCCAGCCCCTGACCGGTGAACTCGATCGCCGACAGGGCAATGCGGTACCCGGCGGTCTCGTTCTCCGCGGATACCGCGTAGATGGAGAGCTCCCCGAGGTAGCGGCTGTCCTGGGGCGCGATGATGGCCAGATCCAAGCGGCCGTCCCTATCCGCGCCACCCTCGCACCACTCGCGCGCACGGTCGTAGGTGAGGTGGCCGTGGGAACCCGTGAGCCTGCGGACCTCCTCGTCGAGTCCCGCCGCGAAATAGTCGTCCGTGTGCTCCGGCCCCAACGGGACCAACCGGACGCTCTTCCCGGTGAGGGTGGGCGTCTCTCGAAGCGCGCTCGTGTTGATCATGGTGATCTTCCGGTTCCGACCAGGACCGTCGGGGCACGGCGGATCCCGGTGTGGGGGCGGGGGTCAGGGGTGCCGTACGCGGGAGCGGGCCGCTGGGCGGGGCCGGTACAGGGGCCCGGGCTGGGAGGGCGGATCGGGGTGCGACGCCGGGTTGCGTGTTCTCCTGTGCCGCTTGGGTGACGGGGACAGAATCCCTATGTAAAACGGCGCCGAGTCCGATGGCAAGCCCGAAGGGCCATCGCGCTGAGAATACTCTGGTCGTCCGCTCATAGGACCCGATACGATCCGCAGGCACCGAAACGACCTGTGGGAGATACCCGTGAACACGCAGACCGACGCTTCCATGAGCGCACCCCCACCCGAAGCCAAGCGGGCGCGCGTCGCGGTCTCCACACTGTTCTTCGTCAACGGATTCACGTACACGAACGTGGTGCCGTGGCTTCCCGTGATCAAGAACGGCCTGGGCCTGAGCAACGCGGAGCTGGGGCTGGCGATCGCGGCGATGCCCTTCGGAGCCATCCTGACCGGGATGCTCGCGGGGCCGCTCATCCACTGGTTCGGCAGCGGCCGGACCGCGGTAGGCACGAGTCTGGTCTCCCTGGGAGCGCTTCCATTCATCGCGCTCGCACAGAACTGGTGGATGCTCGCCGCGGCACTGTTCGTCCTCGGATCCGCCGACGCCTGGACCGACTCCGCCCAGAACTCCCACGGTCTGCGCGTCCAACGGCGCTACCGGCGCAGCATCATCAACACCTTCCACGCGGTGTGGAGCCTGGCCGCGGTCGCCGGAGGCCTGCTCGGAGCGGCCATGGCCGGAAGCGGGGTACCGATCCTGTGGCACCTGGGCGGAGTGACGGCCCTTCTGGTGGTCGTCAACCTGGCCGTGAGCCGCATGCTGCTGCCCGGTCCGGAGAACAGCGAGCGGGAGGACGGCACCGACGGCCACGACGGCACCCGCTCCCGCATCCCAGGGAAGGGGATCGTCCTGCTGCTGATGCTGGGAGTCCTCCTCATGATGGCCGGCGGCATCGAGGACTCCGCGGCCTCGTGGGGAGCGGTGTACATGACCTCCGAACTGGGCGCACCCCTGTTCCTGGCCGCCATGCCGTTCGTGGCCTGCCAGGCGATGATGACGGTCGGGCGCCTGCTCGGCGACCGGGTCACCGACCGCTTCGGCGCCGCCCTGGTCGGCAACGCCGGCGGGCTCCTGGCCGCGGGCGGCCTGACCTTCGCCCTCCTGCTGCCGCACCCGGTGACCACCATCATCGGATTCGGTGTGATGGGACTGGGCGTGTCCACCCTGTTCCCGCTGACCCTGGCCGCGGCCGGGAACGTGCCCGGTGTCCGCACCGGGGACGGGGTCACGGTGGTGGGCTGGCTGGGCCGCGCCGGGTTCCTGGCATTCCCGCCCGTCGTCGGTTTCCTCGCCGACTCCGTGACCCTCGGCGGTGCGCTCTGGGTGATCGCGGCCGCCGGCGTGGCCGCCTTCCTGCTCTCCCCCGCCCTCAGGCCCCGCGGCTGACCGAACCCGCGAGCCAAAGGAGAAGGGCCCCGCCCGCCAGACCCTGAGGTACTGGCGGGCGGGGCCCGCACACCCGTCACACCCGCGCGGACGCGGGAGCGAACGCGGTGTTACTCGACCGTGCCCGGGCGACGGCTGCCGGCCCACAGGGCCAGCGCACCGATACCGGTCACGACGGCGCCGCCGAGCACGAAGCCCGACATGTCGACGCCCGTGGCGGCGAGGGTCTCGCCACCGCCACCCGCGGTGCTCGTCGGGGTCGTGGACTCGGGGGTCGAGTCACCGGGGGCGCTACCAGCCGGGGGCTGGAGGTCGTCACCCGGGTCGGTGCCGTCCTCAGGCGGGTCCACCGGCGGGTCCGTGGGCTCCTCCGGGTCGGTCGGCGGGTCCGACGGGTCCTCACCGTCGTCCGGCGGCGGGTCCGTGGGCTCCTCCGGCGGGTCCGACGGGTCCTCACCGTCCTCCGGCGGCGGCTCCGGCTCCTCCTCCGGCGGCTCCGGGTCCTCCTCCGGCGGCTCCGGATCCTCCTCCGGCGGCGGGCTCTCGCCCTCGTCCGACGGCTCGTACGGAAGGATGGAGACGACGTCGTCAACAACGTCCTCAACCACCGGAGACAGTTCGCTCTCGGGGATCTCGATCTCCGGGAGCTCGGACTCCGGGGCCTCGGCCTCCGGAACTTCGGCCTCCGGGGCCTCGACCGTCTCCTCTGTCGCCTCAGGGGCGTCGGGAACGGTCTCGTCCACGGACTCGGCCGCGAAAGCCGGACCGACCGAGAAACCGGCCATGAAGAGGCCCGCCGCGGTGACGGTAACTACCCGATTCTTGGGGGACATCCCACTCCTTTCTTTCTCTTGTTGTGGTTATTCCTCAGGGGGGATGGCATACAGGTGGTCGTCGTGGACCACCACCGCACGGTCGCCGAGCAGGCCGTACGGGGTCTCTGAGTCCTCAGGGAGTTCGGTGGGGTCGCCGGAGGCGTCCAGCGCCACCCGGGCCCCGTCGAGTTCCCCGAACATGCGGTCACCGATCGCGGTCTCCGGCTCGAATCCCGGGACCACGGCGGTCTCACCGGACGCGGGATCGAACAGCACCGGGCCGTAGGCGACCAGGTCCGGACCGATGGGAGAGGAGAGGTGACGGGTCTCCTCCAGCGCATCCTCGTCGATCTCGGCGCTGCCGAGCGCGGTGCCGTCCTCGCGGTCGTGGAAGGCAAGGACCGACCCGTCTCCCTGGAGCGGCTCCCAACGGACGACGACGTACTCGCGAAGGGCGGTCAGCACCGCCTCCATCTCGCCGGCCTCGTCCGGGCGTTCAGCGTGGACCTCCTCGGCCTCGCCATCGGACTCCACCCAGTTCCAAGGGCCGCTGACGACGGCGGTCAGGACGCGCCCGTCGGCGGCGAGCATCGGCGCGGAGCCCCCGGGGGCCTCGACCTCCTCGAGTTCACCGCCCAACGGAAGGTAGGCGTCGTCATCGTCACGGACCAGGGCGGATTCGCCCGCGAACCGGGCCGAAGCGGACTCGGGGAGTTCGACGCTGCTGCCACTGCCACCCCCGGCGGGCCAGAAGTACAGGGCCTCGGCCGTCTCCATGACGATGGTGGACTCGCCGTCGTACTCCACGAAACGCGGGGCGTCAAGCCCCTCACCCGCTTCGAAGGGCAGGGTCACGGACCACTGCCGCGAACCCTCGGAGTCGAGCAGGTTGAGGCGTTCGTCCGGGTCGATGTAGGCGAGGTGCTCCCCGTCCCGGCTCACCCCCGGGCTGGTCTCGGGCGCCAGCTCCTCGGAGATGTCGACCACCGGGGCGAAGCCCGGAGGGGCCGAGTACTCCAGGGCCACGGTGTTGTCCTCGTCCGTTTCGTCCGCGCCGTTGGCGGGCCCCGGAAGGAAACGTACCGCGGCCGCCCCGAGCCCGACCACGAGCAGCAGCGCGGCCGCGGCCGCCCCGACGATCAGGAGCTTGCGGCCGTTGCTGCCTCCGCCTTGCTGCTGCCCGGGCACCGGGGCCTGCGGCGGCCCTTGGGGGCGGTCCGGCACGGACGGCTCCGCCGCCTGCACCACCCCGTCGGGCGTGGCGACCAGCCGCCAGTATCCGTTGGCGTCCCGGGCATCGACCAGGACCGGCTGCCCGATGCGAGCGGCATGGCCGGTGGCGACGTCCAGCGCAGCACGTCTGGTCTCCTTGGGCGCAGGTCCGGTCACGACCTGACGATGCCCGTCGATGACGATCTCAGCACTGCTTTCGTCGGGCGCGATGACGATGACGGCGGTGGGCCGGGAGTGCCCCGGACGGGACGCCCGGCTCATGGTGCCTCCGAAGGCATGGGGAACGTGAACCTGTTCGTGTACGGGAGCAGGGGAAACTGGGTCAGCGATGACCGTGGGTCATGGCTTGGCGGGGTGACCAAGCGGGGGTTAACGGCACACGCGTAGTCAATGCTGCACGCGATGATACTGACCGCCGCAGGGGATGATCAGTTCGCTCCTTCGCCAAGAAATCGGACAACGATCGCATTATCTCCACCCGACTCCTCACCCCACCCGGGCTGACCTGCTCCTACGTGTGATGTCGCGTCACGGTACGCATCGCGCCCATCACGCCAACGCTCGTGTTGACACGTCAGAACGTAGTGAGGTTCACGCCGAAAGTGGCCGAATCCGGCCACCCTGGGGCACGGGAGGACCCCGAGCACACCCTCTTCCCTCCGGTACTCAACGGCCGTTGGGGCCGTGGAGGGTCTCGATGACCGCCTGTTCGCGACGCTGGGCGATGCGGTCGGCTCGCTCGAAGCGGCGGTTGGCGAGCTCGGCCCGGGCGGCGGCGGTGCGCACTGTGGGCCACAGGGCGTCGATCTCGGAGTTGAGCGAAGAGCCCACCAGGATGGCGAACGCCATGACGTACAGCCAGGCCAGGATCGCGATCGGCGCGGCGAGCGAGCCGTAGATGGTCACCTGGCCGAAGGAGGCGTCCAAGTAGGCGCGCAGACCCGCGGAGCCGGCGAGGAGCACCGCGGCGGCCAGGACCGCACCGGGAAGGTGGCGCCACAGCGGAGTGCGCACCGGGATGCTCAGCGCGTAGAGGAAGGTGACCGCCGTGACCACCAGCAGGGCCACAATCGGCCAGTAGAAGAGGTTCAGGCGGCCCACCGTGACCGGCAGGAGCTGGTGGACGAGCTCCGGACCGGCCACGATGACCGGCAGGACCAGCACCGCGAAGAGCAAGCCGCCGAGGTAGGCGAAGAAGGCCAGGAATCGCTGGCCCACCCATCCGCGCAGCTCGTCCAGGCCGTAGGAGATGGTGATCGAGCGGATGAAGACGTTCATCGCCCGGGATCCCGACCACAGGGACACCAGGAAGGTGACCGAGAGGATCCCGCCCTGGACACCGCCTAGGAAGTCGTCCACCAGCGGCGCCACCACGCTGTCCACGGTGGCGGGGGTCAGGACCCGGGCGGCCAGGTCCAGCATCCACACTCGGATCTCGACCACGATCTCCTCGCCGAACACCGCCGCCAGCGGACCGAGCGCACCCAAGAGGCACAGCAACAGCGCGGGGAGTGAGATCAGCGCGAAGAAGGCGGACTCGGCGGCCAGGCCGATCACTCGGTCACGACCGAGGGCCCGGATGGTGCGCAGCACGAGGAGCGTCCCGCTGTGGAACACGGGATGACGTTTCAGCCAGGCGTCGGACGCTCGCCACAGGCCCTCCCAGAAACCCACCACAGGAGGAACGTTAGTCGAAGGCATGACGTGACTCACGTCTCCATGGGCCGGCCACGCCTGGACAAAGGCGCGGCCCGCGTGCCATTCTCAAACCATGACCGCTGTTCTTGACCCCATGCTCCGCGTGCGCCGCCACGTGGACTTTCTTCGGGTCAGCAGCGCCATCTGTTGCAGCGTCGGATAACTCTTCGCCGCCTTATTGACGCACCCGTGACACAGGGGTGTGCGCGGCCCCGGCGCTTCCCTCTGCATCGAACTCCCACACCCGCGGATTTCACCCGTATCACCTGGCACGACGACGTGCGGTGCGTACGGGCCTGCGGTGCGGGCGCCGGGACCGTGAGCATCCCGCGACCCCATCGGAGACACCCGCGATGCCTCCCTCTTCCGCGCAGCCCGGCAAGGCAGCGACAGCAGCCAAGCCCCGGCGCCGTCGTGGTGAGGGCCAATGGGCCCTCGGCTACCACGAGCCGCTGAACAAGAACGAGGAGAACAAGAAGAACGACGACGGACTCAACGTCCGCGATCGGATCATCAACGTCTACTCGAAGGCCGGGTTCGACTCGATCGACCCAGCCGACCTTCGTGGGCGCTTCCGCTGGTTCGGCCTCTACACCCAGCGGGCCCCGGGCATCGACGGCGGCAAGACCGCCGTCCTGGAGCCCGAGGAACTCGACGACCGCTACTTCATGCTGCGCGTGCGTATCGACGGCGGCCAGCTCTCCATCGCCCAGATGCGCGCCGTCGGCGAGATCTCGCGGGACTACGGCCGCGACACCGCCGACATCACCGACCGGCAGAACGTGCAGTACCACTGGATCCGGGTCGAGGACGTGCCCGCGATCTGGGAGAAGCTGGAATCGGTCGGCCTGTCGAGCATGGAGGCCTGCGGCGACACCCCGCGTGTCATCCTCGGCTGCCCGCTGGCCGGGGTCGCCGAGGACGAGATCCTCGACGCCACTCCCGAGATCGAGCAGATCTACGAGGACCACATCGGCAGTCCGCTGTACTCGAACCTGCCGCGCAAGTTCAAGTCGTCGATCTCCGGGTGCGCCACGCACTGCGTCAACCACGAGATCAACGACGTCGCCTTCGCCGGGGTCCGCAACGAGGCCGGTGAGGCCGGCTACGACCTGTACGTCGGCGGCGGCCTCTCCACCAACCCCATGTTCGCCAAGCGCCTGGGCACCTTCGTGCGCCCCGACCAGGTGAGCGAGGTCTGGGCGGGCGTGTGCGCGATCTTCCGCGACTACGGCTTCCGCCGCCTGCGGACCCGCGCCCGGATCAAGTTCCTCATCAAGGAGTGGGGCCCGGAGAAGTTCCGCGAAGTACTCGAGCAGGAGTACCTCGGGTACGCGCTGCCCGACGGCCCCGCCGTGGAGCTGGACACCGGCACCGAGCGTGACCACGTCGGCGTGCACCGCCAGCGCGACGGGAAGTTCTACGTCGGCTTCGCGCCGAAGGTGGGGCGTGTCTCCGGCAACAAGCTGCTGCGGGTCGCCGAGATCGCCGAGGAGCACGGTTCGGACCGGATCCGCACCACCGCGGACCAGAAGCTCGTCATCCTCGACATCGACGAGGACCGGGTTCCGTCGATCACGGCGGCGCTGGAGTCGGAGGACTTCCAAGTGCACCCGAGTGTCTTCCGCCGCCAGACGATGGCCTGCACCGGCATCGAGTTCTGCAAGCTGGCGATCGTGGAGACCAAGGGCCGCGCGGCCTCGCTCGTCGACGAGCTGGAGAAGCGGCTGCCGGACTTCGAGGACCCCGTGACCATCAACGTCAACGGCTGCCCGAACTCCTGCGCACGCATCCAGGTCGCCGATATCGGCCTCAAGGGTCAGCTGATGCTGAACAACGAGGGCAAGCAGGTGGAGGGTTACCAGATCCATCTGGGCGGCGGCATGGGGCTGACCCAGGCCTTCGGCAAGAAGATCCGCGGACTGAAGGCCACCGCCGACGAACTGCCCGACTACATCGAGCGGTTGCTGCTGCGCTTCCAGGAGCAGAAACAGGACGGCGAGACCTTCGCGAACTGGGTCGGACGCGCTGAGGACGCCGACCTCAAGTAAGGAACTCAAGGAAGAGGTGCGCCATGTCCGAGAGGGCCGCGCCCCATTACTGCCCCTATTGCGGCGACGAGGACCTGGTGCCGGAGGAGGGAGCCGCCGTCAAGGGTGAGGGCTACCCCTGGGCCTGCTTCTCCTGCGCCCGGGTGTTCCGGGTCAAATACGTGGGCCTGCGCTCCGCCTCGTTCTCCGCGGGCGGTGCCCCCTCCAGACCGACGGAAGGGAACGAATGAACGCCACGATCACCCAGACGGGTGGCCCCGAGCTGGCCGACCGGGCCGCTCGGGAACTCGAAGGGGCCTCGGCCCAGGAGATCATCACCTGGGCGTCCGAGGCCTTCGGTGCTGAGCTGTGCATGACCTCCTCCATGGCCGACGCCCTCATGGTGGACCTCGCGTCGAAGGCGGCCCCGGGGATCGACGTGATCTTCCTGGACACCGGCTACCACTTCCCCGAGACCCTCGGTACTCGGGACGCCGTGGCCTCCATCTACGACATCAACCTGATCAGTGTGGAGCCGAAGCGGACCGTGGCCGAGCAGGACCTGGTACTCGGCCCGAGGCTGCACAACCGGGACCCCGGCATCTGCTGCCACCTGCGCAAGGTGGAACCCCTGCAGCGCGCCCTGGAGCCGTACTCCGCCTGGTTGACCGGTCTCCGGCGCGAAGACTCCGTAACCCGCCGCGACACCCCCGTCGTGCAGTGGGACCGGCGGCGTCAGATGACCAAGGTGAACCCCATCGCAGGGTGGACCCAGGAGGAGGTGGACACGTACATGGCCGAGCACGGTGTACTCGTGAACCCCCTCCAGTACGACGGTTTCCCCTCGATCGGCTGCGAGCCGTGCACACGCCGAGTGGCTCCGGGTGAGGACCCCCGGAGCGGCCGCTGGGCCGGAAGCGGCAAGACCGAGTGCGGGATCCACGTATGAGCGAGGAGACGGTGCCCCTGCTTGCGGTGGCGCACGGGAGCCGGGACCCGAGGTCGGCCGAAGCGGTGTCGGCGGTCTTCGACCGGGTGCGCGCGCTACGCCCGGAACTGGACGTGCGACTGTCCTACCTTGACCATGTCGCGCCCAGCGCAGAGGACGCGCTTGACGAGCTGGCCCAGAACGGCACCGGTGAGGTCGTGGTACTGCCGCACCTGCTGACGGCGGCCTTCCACAGCAAGGTGGACCTGCCCGCCGTGCTGGACCGGGCGCGGAAGCGGAGCCCGTGGTTGCGGGTGCACTACGCCGACACCCTGGGCCCGCACCCGCTGCTGTTGGACGCGGTGGAGCGTCGGCTCTCCGAGGCCGGTGCGCAGGCCGGACCCGGGACCGCGCTGGTGCTGGCGTCGGCCGGATCGAGTGACCCGGAGGCCAACGCCGTCGTGGAGGACCTGGCCCGCCAGCTGGCCGAGCGCGGCCCGTGGGGCGAGGTCGTGGCGGCCTACGCCTCGGCCGTGCAGCCGACCCCGGACGAGGCGGTAAGCGCCCTCTTGGGGCGGGGTCACCGCCGTGTGGCCGTCAGCGGCTACCTGCTGGCGCCCGGTTTCTTCTCCGACCGGGTGAGGACCCGGGCGGTGGAAGCGGGGGCCGCGATAGTAGCCGATGCCCTCGGGGTCGTCCCAGAGCTCGCTCAGGTGGTGCTGGAGCGCTACGACGCGGCAGTGGCGGACCGGCACGCCACCGTGTGAGACCAGCCCGGTGAGATCACGATGGTGAACGCACACGGTTGCGGAGAGTTCGAGGATGGCGGGGTGGCCCCCGAGTGGGGGCCTCCCCGCCCCGTCGCGTCCGCTGCGCCTCAAGCGGCCGCTGGGACCATGGTCGAGATTGAGGCATTCGAGTTGGCCCCGTGGCCGGTGACCCGAGGGCTCTACCACGCCGTCACCGGAGCAGCACCGCCGTCTGACACAGCGGGGCCGGAAGCACCGGTCACGGAGGTCTCTTGGCTGGAGGCCGTTCGGTTCTGCAACGCCCTCTCCCGGCTGGCCGGGTTGCGTCCCTGCTACTCAGCGGGGACGGATCCCGACGCGGAGGACGTGGCCTGGGACCGGACCGCCGACGGGTACCGGCTGCCAACCGAGGTCGAGTGGGAACACGCCTGCCGGGCCGGGACCTCAGCCGTCCGGTACGGAGAGCTGGACGACATCGCCTGGTACCGAAACAATGCCGGGGGCCGGGTGCGGGACGTCGCGGGCAAGCTGCCGAACGCATGGGGCCTGCACGACATGATCGGCAACGTGTGGGAGTGGTGCTGGGACGTCTACGATCCCCGCGTCTACGGCCCGTACCGGGTGTTCCGCGGCGGAGGCTGGAACGATCGGCGCTGGGGCTGCCAAGCCTCTGGGCGGCGGAAGAGCCACCCGAGCCTGCGTATCGACGACCTCGGCTTCCGCATCGCCCGCTCAACGGAAGCTGCCCGCCGTCAGGCCGGTCACCAGGTAGCGCTCGATGAAGACGAACAGCACCACGACCGGTAGCACCGCCACCAGCGAGGCCGCGAACAGGTACTGCCACTGAACCTCGTACTGGCCGATGAAGGCGGTGATGCCCACCGTCAGCGGTTGCCGGTCCTCCGAGGTACTCAGGGTCAGCGCCACCACGAACTCGTTCCAGGCCGAGATGAAGGTGAAGATGACCGCGGTCACCACACCGGGAAGCGCGGTGGGAATGGTGATGCGCAGCAGCACACCGATGCGGCCCAACCCGTCGGCCATGCCCGCGTCCTCGAGGTCCTTGGGAATGGCGGCGAAGGTCGCCGTCAGGATCCAGGTGGAGAAGGCCAGGTTGAAAGCCGCGTTCACCAGGATCAGGGCCAAGTAGGTATTGACCAGGTCCAGCGCCACGAACTGCCGGTACAGGCCGATCACCAGTGCCGTCGGCGCGAACATCTGGGTCACCAGCACCAACAGCAGAAATGCGGTACGGCCGCGATAGGCGTTGCGGGCCGTGTAATAGGCGGCCGGAGTGGCCACCAACAGCACCAGCAAGGTGGAACAGGTGGCCACGATCAGCGTCACGCGCAGGTGCTCACCGATCGGCGCGACATTCCACACCTCGACGAAGTTCGCCCACTGCCACTGCTCGGGCAGGATCGAGGTCGGGGTGCGGAACAGCTCCTGCGCCGGTTTCAGCGAGGTCAGCAGCATCTGCAGGTAGGGAGCCAAGAAGACGAAGCCCACCAGCCAGGCGCCACCGGTGATGAGCGCCCGGCGCAGCGTGAATCCCGCGGGGCGGCCCGTACGACTGGCTCCGAGGCGCCGCGGCGCACGGTTGCGTTCCGGGGTTCCCCCCGGGGCTGCCTTCGACATTCAGACCTCCATCCCGCGTTTGCGCACGATCCGCAGGTAGACCAGCACGACAACGAGCACCAGGAGGAAGTTGACCACCGCCATGGCCGCCGAGGCACCGACGTCGTTTCGCACGAACGCCAACTTGTACATGAACGTGGTGGTCGTGTCTGTTGCCGAGGCCGGACCTCCCCCGGTCATCACCCAGATGATCGGAAAGGAGTTGAACACGTTGATGATGTTGATGACGGTGGCGATCAGGATGGCAGGGCGAAGCATCGGCAGCGTGATGCCGACGTAGGCCTGCCACGCGGACGCCCCGTCCATCCGGGCGGCTTCGTACACCTCTTGGGGGATGGCGGACAGCCCCGCGATGATCACGTAGATGGTGAACGGCAGGGACACGAACACCGCCACCCACATCATCCACGGCAGGGCGGTGGAGGGTTGCCCCAACCAGTCCACCGGGCCGTCGAGAATGGGCCCGACCAGCGGCAGCGGCCGGGTGAGGACGGCGTTGACCAGACCATAGAAGTAGTCCAGCATCCACCGCCACACGATGGCCGTCATCACCAGCGAGGCGGCCCACGGCAGGATGATCAGCCACCGCACCACACGCCGGCCGGGGAACCTCTGCTGCAACAGCTGGGCCAGCAGCAGACCGAGCACCACCGTGATGGTCACGATCCCGGCCACCCACACCACGGTGCGCAGGACGACCGGCACCAGTTCCGGTTCGGCCAGCAGAGTGCGGTAGTTGTCCAGCCCGGCCGAACCGCGCACCATGCCGGTGAGCGAGATCTCGGAGAAGGACGTGCGGAGCATCTCCACCGCCGGCCACAGCACCACGGCGAAGATCAGCAGCAGTGCCGGTCCGATCCAGGGAAGCGGGGCCAAGGCCCGGGCGAGACGTCGCGACCGCCCGGTCTTGGCCCGCTCAGCGGTCACCCTGCTCAATCCGATGCTTCCTCTGCCCGGCGCTGGATCTCGTCCAGCACCTCCTGCGGGTCGCCGTCCTGCACTCCGGCGCCGACCTCCTCCTTGACCGCACCGTCTACGGTGGTCCAGGCCGGGTGCTCCGTGGGATAGAACTCCGACGTGGGCAGCGATTCGATGAAGGGCTCCATGAGCGGGTCGTCGTCCATGTGGTCGACGGCGGCCTCGGTCGCTGGCAGGAAGCCCTCCAGCTCCAGGAACTCCGAGTAGTTCTCCTCCTGGTAGAAGAAGTCCAGGAACAGGTTGACGGTCTCGTCGTTTCCGTTGTCGAAGGCCATCAGGAAGTCCTGGACCCCCAGCGTCATCGGCGGGTCCCCGGCGTCGGCCAGCGGGATCTCCGCGACGTTGTAGTCCAGGTCGGGGTTCTGCTCCTCGATCATGCCGGGCAGGAAAACGGCACCGTTGAGCATGCCGATGTCCCCCTGCGCGAAGACGTTGAACAGGTCGGTGCGGTCGGTCCCGCCCGGGTTGGGCTGGGTGAGACCGTCGTCGACCATCCCGGAGAGGAATTCCAAGGTCTCGGTGTTCTCGGGACTGTTGATCTGCCAGTCATCACCGTCGTACAGGGTGCCGTTGTTGCCGGCGATCCACATCAGGAACTCGGCCTGGGCCTCTTCCGGGCCCAGCGGCAGGCCGTAGCCGATGGAGTCGCCGTCCAGGTCGTCGATGGCTCCGGCGGCCTCCCGAAGCTCGTCCCAATCGGCGGGCGGCTCCTCGATTCCCGCCTCGTCGAACAGTTCCTCGTTGTAGAAGAGGAGTCGTGTGCTGGCGATGAACGGCAGTGCGTACTGGGTTCCCTCGTAACTGGCCGCCTCGGCGAAGCCCTCGTCGAAGTCGTCGAGAACCTCTGGGGAGACCGCGTCCTCTGCGGGCACCAGCAGGTCGTCCAGCGCGTACTCGGAGAACTTGTTCAGGTTGAGGATGTCGGGCTGTTCACCGGTCTGGATGCGGGTGACGATCTCCTGGTCGATGTCGTTCCAGTTGACCACCTGCAATTCGACGCTGTAGTCCGGGTTGGCCTCCTCGAACTCATCGATGAGGTTCTCCCAGTAGGGCTGCGTCTCGGGGCTGTATTCGGCCGCCATGAAGGTGATGGTGTTGTCCCCGCCCCCACCCCCGGCTTCGCACGCCGCCAGGGGAATCAGAAGCCCCAGCGCCGCCGCGCTTGGGAGGAGCCGTTTTGCTCGCGGATGCATGTCTTACCACCGTCTCTCCGTTGGAGCTGGGTGAGCGTGAAGTGTCCGGGAGTGGCTCGGCACGTGCTCGCCAACCGGGCACGCTGAACGCACCACAGTGATCAGTTCTGCCTCTTTTTCGCGATTAGACATCAAAAACACTCACGACGGCAAGAGGCGGTTACCAACCTGCTACTTGGGATTTCGCTGCGATACTCCTGGACGCGCGGGGTCGGTGTCCAGGGGCGGCATCCATGGACCGGTATCCAAGGTCCTACACCCAAGAACCTGCACCCAAGAACCTGCACCCAAGGCCCGCCATCCAAGGTCGGCCGCCGCATCGATGATCTCGAATAGTTGCCCACGTTCGGCACTGACAGTTATGGCCATTCAAGGACGGTTGGCGACATAAATGGACGCATAGTGACATAAAGCGATAGCTGCTGACAGAGATGGACATATGGTGCAGCTGGGACGGCTGTGGGCATGCTTGGGCAGCTGAGACAGCTGGGACGGCTGTGGGCAGCTGTGGGCAGCTGTGGGCAGCTGTGGGCAGCTGTGGACAGGCTTAGGCAGGCTGGGGCAACGGGGGTTTGCCCTGTCAGCTTGAGGTTGCCTCCCGGGCTAGGGTGTCCTCCTTTCCCGCCGCCCGAGTGTGGCCGTCTCCGCTGCGCGCCTCAAGGTCGTCGCCATCGAGCGCTTCGCGCCAAGACCGCGTAGTTAGCGCTCCGGGCCCGATGTCAAGTCCGTAACACCACACCCCTGCACCCATGACAAAACA